>NZ_JBHUYG010000061.1:0-25877 GCF_042668795.1 Pedococcus sp. NPDC057267
CCCTCAGACCCCGCGGACCGCGCGCACCGGTGGCCGGTCCCCGCGGATGACGGCGACCATGTCGACGACGCGCCGGGTGGCGCGGACGTCGTGAGCCCGGAACACGGTCGCACCCAGCCACGCCGCGACGGCGGTCGACGCGAGCGTGCCCTCGAGCCGCTCGTCGGGTTCGAGCCCGAGCGACTCGCCCACGAAGTCCTTGCGCGACAGCGCCTGCAGGATCGGGAAGCCGAGGGCCGCGATGTCGGCGGTGTGCCGCAGCACCTCGAGCGAGTGCGCGGTCGTCTTCCCGAAGTCCAGCGTGGGGTCCACGAGGATGCGCTCGGCGGGTATGCCGGCCTGCTGGGCGGTGCGCGCGCCGGCGGCCAGGGTCCGCAGCACGTCGCGGACGACGTCGAGCGGGTCCGGACCGTAGGTCACCTTCACCGGGTCGGTCCGCGGCGGGAGGCCACCGGTGTGCGACACCACGACACCGGCGCCGATCTGCGCGGCCACCCGGACGAGCTCGGGGTCGTGGCCGGCCCAGGTGTCGTTGACCAGGTCGATGCCCACGGCTCCGGCCTCCCGCGCGACCTCCGAGCGCCACGTGTCCAGCGACAGCACCAGGTCGGGGTACGTCTCGCGCGCGTGCGCGAGAAAGGGCAGGACCCGCTCGACCTCCTGCTCGGCGCTGACGTGCTCCCCCTCCTGGCCCGCCCGGACGCCCCCGACGTCGACGATGTCGGCGCCCGCGGCGACGTGCGCGTCGAGGGCCCGCTTCGCCGAGTCGAGGTCGGCGTGGCGGTTGCCGGCGAAGAACGAGTCGCTGGTGCGGTTGATGATGCCCATGACGGCCGGGGTGCCGGCGTCGAACGTGCGGCCGCGCAGGACGAGCGGGGGCGTGCGCGGCAGGACCAGCGGCTGCGGCTCGGGGGGCGTCACGCCGGTCATCCTCGCACCCGCAGCTGCGGTGGGTAGGGTCGGCTCGTGGCCTTCGACTTCAGCATCAGCCCCGCCCTGGAGGAGCAGCGCCGCCGGGTCGCCGAGTTCGTGGCGACCGAGGTGGTCCCGCTCGAGCAGCGGGTGTTCCGTGACGGCATGACCGACGACCTGCGCCGTGAGCTGCAGGGACGCGCGAAGGCGGCGGGGGTGTTCGCACCGCAGGCGCCCCGCGAGCACGGCGGCGGCGGCTTCCGGTTCGACGAGTCGGCGGTGCTGCTCGAGGAGGCCGGCTACTCGCTCCTCGGCCCGCTGGCGCTGAACTGCGCCGCCCCCGACGAGGGCAACATCCACCTGATCCACCTGACGGGCACCCCGGAGCAGCACGCGGCATACCTGCGCCCGCTGGTCTCCGGCGAGGTGCGCTCGTGCTTCTCGATGACCGAGCCGCCGCCCGGCGCAGGATCCGACCCGTCCGCGCTGCGCACGACCGCCCGGCGGGTCGACGGCGGATGGGTCCTCGACGGCGACAAGTGGCTCATCACCGGCGCGGACGGCGCGGCGTTCTCGATCGTCATGGCGCGCAACACCGGTGACGACGCCCCCGAGGGCGCGACGATGTTCCTGGTCGACGCCGACAACCCCGGTTTCGTCGTCGGCGACCACATCGACACGATCGACGCGACCGGGATCGGCGGCCACTGCCGCGTCACGATACGTGACTGCTTCGTCCCCGACGACCGCGTCCTCGGCGAGCCGGGCCGCGGCTTCCAGAGCGCCCAGGTGCGGCTCGCCCCGGCCCGCCTCACCCACTGCATGCGCTGGCTGGGCGCGGCCCGCCGGGCCCACGACATCGCGCTCGAGCGCGCGGTGGGCCGCGAGCTGTTCGGCTCGCGGCTGGCCGACCTCGGCATGGCGCAGGCGCTCATCGCGGAGAACGAGATCGACCTCGACGCCGCCCGCACCGTCGTCCGGCACGCCGCCTGGCAGATCGCCGAGGGGTCGCGCAGCAGCGAGGAGTCCTCCCGCGCCAAGGTGTTCGTGAGCGAGGCGGTCTGCCGCGTCGTCGACCGCGCGGTGCAGCTCGCCGGCGGCATGGGCACGTCCGAGGAGCTGGTGCTGGGCCGGATCTACCGCGACATCCGGTCGTTCCGGATCTACGACGGCGCCACCGAGGTGCACAAGATGTCGATCGCCCGGCGCGCCGCCAAGCGGGCGACCGAGCGGCTCGCCGCCCGTGGCGAGGCGGTCGGGCGCGAGGGCTCCGGCGCGTGAGCGCGACCGAGGAGGTCCGCGGCATACCCCGCGCGTCGTTCACGGCCTGGGCTGCGCAGGCGCTCCCCGGTCTCGGCGCGCACTGGCGCGCCGAGGTCATCTCGGGCGGCCTGTCCAACATCACCTACCGCGTCACCGGCGCCGACCGGACCGTCATCGTCCGGCGCCCGCCGATGGGCAAGCTGCTGCCGAGCGCGCACGACATGGCGCGCGAGCACCGGGTGCTGGCCGCCCTGCAGGACACCGCCGTCCCGGTCCCCGAGGTGCTGGCGCTGTGCGAGGACCCGGAGGTCGTCGGCGCGCCGTTCTACGTCATGGCCGAGGTCACCGGCGACGTGCACCGCGAGCCGGAGGAGGCGGCCGGCCTGACCGAGGAGCAGCGCGACGCGTGGAGCGACGCGCTCGTCGCGGTCCTCGCCGAGATCCACGCGGTCGACCTCGACGCGACCGGCCTGCGCGACTTCGGCCGCCCGTCGGGATACCTCGAGCGCCAGCTGCGTCGCTGGTCCGGCCAGTGGGAGGCCAGCCGCACCCGCGAGCTGCCCGCGATGGACGAGCTCGTGCGCCGGCTCGAGACCGGGCGGCCGCAGGAGGGCGAGGTCACCCTCGTCCACGGCGACTACCGACACGACAACACCCTCGTGCGCGTCGGCCCCGAGGGGCGACCCGAGGTCGCAGCGGTCGTCGACTGGGAGCTCAGCACCCTCGGCGACCCGCTCGCCGACCTCGCCACGTGGCTCACCTACTGGACCGGCCGCGACGCCGAGGGACGGCCGCTGATCGTCGGGGCGGGGGTGCCGGCGATGCCCGGCTTCCCGTCCGCGGAGGAGCTCGCCCGCCGGTATGCCGCGGCCACCGGGCGCGACGTGTCGCACCTGGACTGGTACCGCGCCTTCACCGACTTCCGGCTCGCCGTCATCGCCGAGGGCGTGCACGCGCGCTACCTGGCCGGTGCCGCGAGCGGTCCCGGGTACGACCGGGCCGGCGCCTCGGTGCCGCTGATCGTCGACCGCGCCCTGTCCCACCTGGCCTGACCCGGGCCGTCCCCCCGGGCGTCCGGCACTTGGGGGCTGGAGCGCTCGGAAACCCGCACGCTCAGGCACCCAGAGCCCGGAGAGGGCCGGGGCGACCCCGACGCAGCGCGGCCGGTCAGCCGAGGACGGTCAGGAGTCGAAGCCGAGGCCGGCGGCGTCGAGGGCGCGCAGCCACAGGTTGCGCCGGCCCTGCCGCTCGTCGGCGCGGGCGAGTGACCAGCGGGTCAGCTCGATCCCGGCCCAGGCGAAGGGTTCCGGCGGGAACGGCATCGGCATCTCGCGCACCATCTGCAGCCGCGTGCGCTCGGTGCTGCGCGCGTCGAGCAGGTCGAGCATGACCTGCGCGCCGAAGCGGGTCGCCCCGACACCGAGCCCGGTGTAGCCCAGGGCGTAGGCGACCCGGCCGTCGAGGGCCGAGCCGTAGAACGCGCAGAAGCGGGTGCACGTGTCGATGGCGCCACCCCAGCGGTGGGTGAAGCGCAGCCCCTCGAGCTGCGGGAACGTCTCGAAGAAGTGGTCGGCGAGGCGGTCGAAGGTCTCGGGCCGCTGGTCGAGCAAGGGCGCCAGCCGGCGGCCGTAGTGGTAGATCGCGTCGTAGCCGCCCCACAGGACCCGGTTGTCGTCGGTCAGCCGGTAGTAGTGGAACTGGTTCGTCATGTCGCCGACCCCGGCACGGCTGGCCCAGCCGAGCGACGCGAGCTGGTCGTCGCTGAGCGGCTCGGTCATGAGCACGTAGTCGTAGACGGGCACGGTGTGCAGCCGCACGCGGCGCAGCAGGGACGGAAAGGCGTTGGTGCCCAGCGCGACCCGGCCGGCGCGGACGACGTGACCCGTCGAGGTGGCGACCTCGACACCGGGTCCGCGGCGTCGCAGCCCGGTCGCCCTGGTGCCCTCGACGATGCGGACCCCGAGCGACTCCGCCGCCCGGGCCAGGCCCCAGGCGAGGCGCGCCGGGTCGACCATCGCGGTCTCCTCGCGGTCCCAGACGCCGGCGACGTACGTCGGTGAGTCCAGGTGCGCACGCACCGCGTCGCGGTCGAGGAACTCCCCCGGCTCGTCCGCCAGCCACTCGACCTGGTGCGGCTCGGTGGCCACCGTCAGCGCACCGGAGCGCCGGAAGTCGCACTCGATGCCGTACCGGGCGACCGTGGCCTCGATGCCGTCCAGGTTCTCCCGGCCGAGGCGGCGCAGGGCGTCCATCTCCTGCGGCCACCGCGCCCGGCCGTTGGCCTCGCCGTGCGTGAGGCTGGCGGCGCAGAACCCGCCGTTGCGGCCCGAGGCCGCCCAGCCGACCGAGCCGGCCTCGAGGACGACGACGTCCCGGGAGGGGTCGGCCTCCTTGGCCAGCAGCGCCGTCCACAGCCCGCTGTAGCCGCCGCCCACGACGAGCAGGTCGGTGTCGACCGACCCGTCGAGGGGCGGGCGCCGTGCCGGCCGGTCCGCGCGGTCGAGCCAGAAGACGGACGGCGCCGAGTCGACGAGGGCGGGGTGGGCCACGGTCAGGCGTCGGCGCCGGTGTAGTGCCGGTCCGCGACCTCGAGCGCCTCGTCGAGGATCGCCAGGCCCTCGCGCACCTCGTCCGCCGTCGTCGTGCACGGCGGCACGACGTGGGTCCGGTTGAAGTGGGTGAACGGCCACAGGCCGCGCTCCTTGCACGCGGCGGCGAAGTCGTTCATCGGCTTGGCGTCGGCCCCACCTGCGTTGAACGGCACGAGCGGCTCACGGGTGGTGCGGTCGCGCACGAGCTCCACCGCCCAGAACGCACCGAGGCCGCGGACGTCACCGACGGACGGGTGGCGGTCGGCCAGCTCGCGCAGCCCGGGCCCGATGACGTCGGCGCCCAGGGCACGTGCGTGCTCGACGATGCCCTCCTCGCGGAACACCTCGATCGAGGCGACCGCGGACGCGCAGGCCAGCGGGTGGCCTGAGTACGTGAGGCCGCCGGGGAACGGGCGGGAGTCGAACGTCTGGGCCACGCGCTCGGAGATGACCACACCGCCCAGCGGGACGTAGCCGCTGTTGACGCCCTTGGCGAAGGTGATGAGGTCCGGCGTGACGCCCCAGTGGTCCACGGCGAACCACTCGCCACAGCGGGCGAACCCGGCCATGACCTCGTCGGCGATCATGACGATCCCGTGCTCGTCGCAGATCTCGCGGACCCCCGCGAGGTAGCCCGGCGGCGGCACGAGGATGCCGTTGGTGCCGACGACCGTCTCGAGGATGATCGCGGCCACCGTGTGCGGCCCCTCGACCATGAGCAGGTCGCGCAGGTGCTGCAGCGCCCGCTGCGACTCCTCCTCCTCGGTGGTCGCGTGGAACGCCGAGCGGTAGAGGTACGGACCCCAGTAGCGCACCACACCCGGCATACCGGGCTCGGAGGGCCAGCGACGCGGATCCCCGGTCAGGGCAATGGAACCCGCGGTGGCGCCGTGGTAGCTGCGGTACGCGGCGAGCACCTTGTGGCGGCCGGTGTGCAGGCGCGCCATGCGGATCGCGTTCTCGTTCGCCTCGGCGCCACCGTTGGTGAAGAACACCCGGTTGAGGTCGCCCGGCGCGACCTCGGCGATGAGCCGGGCCGCCTCGGAGCGGGCGTCGTTGGCGAAGGCCGGGCTGATCGTCGTCAGCCGGGCCGCCTGCTCCTGGATCGCGGCGACGAGCTTGGGGTGCTGGTAGCCGATGTTGACGTTGACGAGCTGGCTGGAGAAGTCGAGGTAGCGCTTGCCCGCGTAGTCGGTGAAGTACGAGCCCTGGGCGGACGCGATCGGCAGCGGGTCGATGAGCGCCTGCGCCGACCACGAGTGGAAGACGTGGGCGCGGTCGTCGCGCCGGACCTGCTCCTCCGAGGCGGAGGTCACGACGTCGAGGCTCATCAGCGGGTCCTCGGGAAGCCGAGGTCGACCGACGACGTGGCCGGGTCGGGCCAGCGCGAGGTGACGACCTTGCCGCGGGTGTAGAAGCTGATGCCCTCGGGTCCGTACATGTGCGTGTCGCCGAAGAGCGAGTCCTTCCAGCCGCCGAAGGAGTAGTACGCGACGGGCACGGGGATCGGCACGTTGATGCCGACCATGCCGACCTGCACGTCGTACTGGAACTGCCGGGCCACACCGCCGTCGCGGGTGAAGATGGCCGTGCCGTTGGCGTACTGGTTGGAGTTGATGAGCTCGAGCCCCTCCTCGTAGGTGTCCACCCGCACCACCGACAGCACCGGTCCGAAGATCTCGTCGGTGTAGACGGTCATCTCCGGCTTCACGTGGTCGAGCAGTGTCGTCCCGAGGAAGAAGCCCTGCTGCGGGTGCTCGCCGGTGCGCCCGTCGACGACGACGCTCGCGCCCGCCGCCTCGCCGGCGTCGACGTAGCCGGCGACCTTGTCGCGGTGCTCGGCGGTGATGAGCGGCCCCATGTCGGTGTCGGGGTCGGCGCCGTCACCGACGGTGAGCTTGGGGAGCCGGGCGGCGATGGCGTCGACGAGCGGCTGCGCGACGTCGCCGACCGCGACCGCCACGGACAGTGCCATGCACCGTTCGCCGGCGGCGCCGTATGCCGCGGACACGACCGCGTCGGCCGCCATGTCGACGTCGGCGTCGGGCAGGACGAGGGCGTGGTTCTTGGCGCCACCCAGGGCCTGCACCCGCTTGCCGTTCGCGGTGCCTCGCTCGTAGATGTACTTGGCGATCGGCGTCGAGCCGACGAAGCTCACGGCCGACACGTCCGGGTGGTCGAGCAGCGCGTCGACGGCGAGCTTGTCGCCCTGGACGACGGTGAAGACGCCGTCAGGGAGGCCGGCCTCCTTCCACAGCTCGGCGAGGAACAGCGCGGCCGAGGGGTCCTTCTCGCTCGGCTTGAGGACGAACGCGTTGCCGCAGGCGATCGCGTTGGCGCACATCCACAACGGGACCATCGCGGGGAAGTTGAAGGGCGTGATGCCGGCGACGACACCGAGCGGCTGGCGGATCGAGTACACGTCGACTCCCGTCGACGCCTGCTCGCTGTAGCCGCCCTTGAGCAGGTTGGGCACCCCGGTCGCGAACTCGACGTTCTCGAGCCCGCGGGCGATCTCGCCCGCCGCGTCGGAGAGCACCTTGCCGTGCTCGGCGGTGATGATCGCGGCGAGCTCGTCGGTGCGCGCGTGCAGCAGCTCGCGCATCGCGAACAGCACGGCCGAGCGCTGCGAGAGCGAGGAGTGCCGCCACTCGCGGGCCGCGGCCCTGGCGCTGGCGACGGCCGCGTCGACCTCCTCCACCGAGGCGAGGTCGACCTCGCCCGACGTCTCGCCGGTGGCCGGGTTGTACACGGGGGAGGTCCGGCCGGAGGTGCCCTCGTGGCGGCGGCCGTCGACCCAGTGGGGGATGCGCGTGGTCATGCGGCCCACGATACGAACCAGTCTCTGGTAACACAATACGTCGATTGCTACGGTACAAACCGTGACCGCCGTCCTGTCCGCCCTCGAGGAGCGCCTCGAGGACCCCACCGCCAAGGGGCTGGCGCACGCCGTCTCGGCCGCCGTCCGCGACGGCGTGCTGCGCGCCGGCGACCGGCTGCCCCCGATCCGCGTCGTCGCCACCGAGCTGGCGATGTCGCCGACCACCGTCAGCGCGGCGTGGGGGCTGCTCACCCGGTCGGGCACCGTGGCGACCGACGGGCGCCGCGGCACGCGGGTGCTCGACCAGGGGGTACCCGGCGCCGGCGGCCGGTACCGCACGGCGCTGGACCGGCACACGGCATTCGCCCTCGACCTGTCCACCGGGGTTCCCGACCCGGCGCTGCTGCCCGACCTCGGCGCGGCCCTGCGCAGCCTGCCCACCACGCCCGCCACCGGCAGCTACCTCGACGACCCCGTGCTGCCCGCCCTCGCCGAGGTGCTGCGCGCCGACTGGCCGTACGACCCCGCCGAGCTCACCGTCGCCGACGGTGCCATGGACGCGATCGACCTCGTCGTGCGGACGACGCTGCGCTTCGGGGACCGAGTCGTCGTCGAGGACCCCGGCTTCCCCCCGCTGCTCGACCTGCTCGAGTCGGTCGGCGCGCAGGTCGTCGGCGTGCCCGTCGACGACGAGGGGCTCGACCCGGACGCGCTCGCCGCCGCGCTGCGCGACGGGGCGCGCGCCGTCTTCGTCCAGCCGCGCGCCCAGAACCCCACCGGCGTCGGCACCAGCGAGCGGCGCGCCCGCGCCCTGGCCCGGCTGCTCGACGGCTCGGACGCGCTCGTGGTCGAGGACGACTCGGCATACGGCCTCTGCACCACACCGCTCGTCAGCCTGGGGCGCTGGCTCCCCGGCTCGACCGTCCACGTCCGCTCGTTCTCCAAGGCGTACGGCCCGGACCTGCGGCTCGCTGCGATGAGCGCGCCACCGGAGGTGCACCGCGCCGTCACCGCGCGGCGCCAGCTCGGCCAGGGGTGGTCCAGCCGGCTGCTCCAGCAGGTGCTCGTCCAGCTCCTCAGCGGCGCGGGCGAGGAGGTGGCCCGCGCCGCGAGCACGTATGCCGCGCGGCGGGCGGCGCTCGTGGCCGCCTTGCGCGAGCGCGGGGTCGAGGTCGGCGGCTCCGAGGGCCTCAACGTGTGGGTGCCCGTCGGCGACGAGACGGCAGCGGTCGTGCGGCTGGCCAGCCAGGGGATCGGTGTCGCCCCGGGGCGGCCGTTCCGGGTCGGGGCCACCGGCGAGGCGGGGCACGTGCGGGTGACCGTCGGGCTCGTGGACTCCGGCGTGACCGAGCTGGCCGACGCCCTGGCCGCAGCCTCCCGGTCGACGGGCTGGCGCGGCGGGCGCTGAGTCCCCGGACGGCACGAAGGCCGGGCTGCAGGGTTGCCCGGCCTTCGGCCATCCACCCGAAGGTGGACGACTGTGTTCCCCGATCCTCAACGCTAGAGGGCGGGCACAGTGGACGACTCCCACAATTGTTGTACCCATTCGGGGCCCGATGCACGTGAACCGGGGGATCCGCGCGGCAGGGTGCACGTCCGCCCGGATGCGAATCCGGGCAGTCGGCACGATGCTGGGACCGGCGCGGGCCCGACCCGCGCCGAAGTGTGCAACCAGGAGAGCAGCACGGGCCGTCGTGGTCCTCGAGCCACGACACACCGCCGCACCGGGGCCCCGCAGCAGCATCCTGGGCGCCGGCGGGAGGGGCCGCCCGGCGCCCGGGGCCCCGCCCACCCGGTCGGGGTCTGGCGGCCCGCTTCCCGGGCGGTGGTCGGAGGTCGTGGTGCTCAAGTTCTTCGTGGTCGGTGTCCTCGCGGTCGCCACGGCGCTGGTCGCCCTCGCCGCCACCCTCGGCGGCGTGGCCTGGTGGGTGCTCGTCGCGCTGCTGGCGGCCCTGCTCCTCCTCGGGGTCTGGGACGTCACCCAGCGTCGGCACTCCATCCTGCGCAACTACCCGGTGCTGGGGCACCTGCGCTTCCTCATGGAGGACATCCGGCCCGAGCTCCAGCAGTACTTCATCGAGCGCAACTACGACGGCCGGCCGTACGACCGCGACATCCGCTCGATCATCTACGAGCGGGCCAAGGATGTGGCCGGCGAGCAGGCGTTCGGGACCGAGCGCGACGTCTACCAGCCGGGGTACGAGTACCTCGTCCACGCCAGCGTCCCGGTGGACCCGCCGACCGCCCCGCCCCGCGTGCTGGTGGGCGGCCCCGACTGCAGGCGGCCCTACTCGATGTCGCTGCTCAACGTGTCGGCCATGAGCTTCGGTGCCCTGTCCGCCAACGCGATCCGCGCGCTCAACGAGGGCGCCCGGCTCGGTGGGTTCGCCCACGACACGGGCGAGGGCGGGCTCTCGCCGTACCACCAGGAACGTGGCGGCGACCTCGTGTGGGAGGTCGGCAGCGGCTACTTCTCCACACGGACACGGTCGGGCGACTTCGACCGGGCGCAGTTCGCGGAGAAGTCGGCTTCCGACCAGGTGAAGATGGTCTCGCTCAAGCTGAGCCAGGGAGCCAAGCCCGGCATCGGCGGGGTGCTCCCGGCGGCCAAGGTCAGCAAGGAGATCGCGCAGATCCGCGAGGTGCCCCAGGGCGAGAAGTGCGTCAGCCCCTCGACCCACCGGGTCTTCCACACCCCCGTCGAGCTCATCGAGTTCATCGCGCAGATGCGAGACCTCGCCGGCGGGAAGCCGGCCGGGTTCAAGCTGTGCGTGGGCTCGCGGACCGAGGTGCTGGCCATGGTCAAGGCCATGCTCGAGGTCGGCACCGCACCGGACTTCATCGTCGTCGACGGCGCCGAGGGCGGCACGGCGGCTGCGCCGCTGGAGTACGAGGACCACATGGGGATGCCGCTCACCGAGGGCCTCATGCTCGTCCACAACGCCCTCGTCGGCGCCGGGCTGCGCGACCGCGTCCGGATCGGCGCCAGTGGCAAGGTCGCTGCGGCCAACGACATCGTCAAGCGCATCATCCAGGGCGCCGACTACACCAACGCCGCGCGCGCGATGATGATGGCGGTCGGCTGCATCCAGGCCCAGATGTGCCACACCGACAAGTGCCCCGTGGGCGTCGCCACCCAGGACGCCCGTCGCCAGCGCGCCCTCGTCGTCGAGGACAAGAGCCAGCGGGTCCTGAACTACCACAAGGCCACCGTCGAGCAGGCCGTGAAGATGATGGCCTCGATGGGGGCGACCACGCCCGGGGACCTCTCGCCGACCCAGCTGCGCAAGGTGATCTCGCCGTGGGAGACCCGGTCCTACGCCGAGCTGTTCGAGTGGCTCGAGCCCGGCCAGCTGCTCGCCGAGCCGCCGCGCACCTGGGCGGCCGACTGGGCCGCCGCCGACCCGCACGCCTTCCGCCCCGTCCGCCCCACCGTGAGGAGCTGAGCGCATGACCACCATCGCCGAGCTGATCGTCGAGTCCCTGGCCGAGCACGGCGTCCGCACCGTGTGGGGGGTCGTCGGCGACGCCCTCAACCCCGTGACCGACGCCATCCGGCGCGAGGAGCGGGTCGAGTGGGTGGGGGTCCGCCACGAGGAGGTCGCCGCGTTCGCGGCCTCGGCGCAGGCGCAGCTCACCGACGACCTCGCCGTCTGCATGGGCACGGTCGGCCCCGGGGCGATCCACCTGCTCAACGGCCTCTACGACGCCAAGAAGTCGCACGCACCGGTGCTCGCGATCTGCGGCCAGGTGCCGCTCGGCGAGGTCGGCACCGACTTCTTCCAGGAGGTCGACAACAACCGGCTGTTCAGCGACGTCGCCCTCTTCGCCGAGACGGTCACGAGCCCGGAGCAGATGCCGCACCTGCTCGAGCGTGCCGTCAACGCCGCGATCGGCGGCCGCGGCGTCGCGGTGCTGACACTGCCCGGGGACGTCGGCGGCCTCGACGTCCCCAAGGGTGTGCGGGCACCCCGGTTCGCCCCCGCCCCGCGCCCGTCCGCCGCGCCCGACGCGGACGTGGCGCGCGCTGCCGAGCTGCTCGCGACCGGTGGCGAGGCCACCCTGCTCGTCGGCTGCGGTGCGCGCGGCGCCCGGGCTGAGGTCCTCGAGCTCGCCCGCGTGCTCGGGGCACCGATGGTGCTCACCCTCAAGGCCAAGGAGGGCTTCGAGCACGACAACCCGTATGCCGTCGGCCAGACCGGGCTCATCGGCAACCCCGCGGCCACCAAGGCGCTCGAGGACGCCGACGTGCTCGTCCTGGTCGGGACCGACTTCCCCTACCGCGACTGGATCCCGACCGGGAAGCGGGTGGTCCAGCTCGACGCCCGGGCCACCCACATCGGGCGGCGGACGTCGGTCGAGGTGGCCCTCGTCGGCGATGCGGGCGAGACCCTGCGCACCCTCCTGCCCCACCTCCAGCCGCGCGAGGCCGGGAAGCACCTCACCGGGGCCCAGGAGAAGTACGCCGACTGGCTGCAGGGACAGCACCGGCTGGCCGACCCCGAGCACGACAAGTCCCTGCTGGGACGCCTGCGAAGCGTGGGCGACAACCCTCAAAGCCGGATCAGGCCGGAGGCGGTGGCCATGGCGGTCGACCGGCACGCCGGCGCGGACACCGTGTTCACCAGCGACACGGGCATGTCGACGGTGTGGCTGTCGCGGCTCGTGCCGATGAGCGGGTCGCGCCGGCTCGTCGGCTCCTACAACCTCGGCTCGATGGCCAACGCCATGCCGATGGCCCTCGGCGCCCAGGCGCTCGACCGTGAGCGCCAGGTGGTGGCGTTCTGTGGTGACGGCGGCCTGATGATGCTGCTCGGCGACTTGCGGACGGCCGTGACCCACCACCTCCCGGTCGTGCTCGTCGTCTTCGACAACGGCCGCCTCGGCATGGTCAAGCTCGAGCAGGAGCAGGGCGGGCTGCCCGAGTTCGGGACGGTCCTCGACAACCCCGACATCGCGGCGGTGGCGACGGCGATGGGCCTGACGGCCCGGCGGGTGACCGACCCCGACGACCTCGACGAGGCCATCGCGACGGCCCTGGCCTCACGCACGCCGTACCTGCTCGACGTCGTCACCAACCCCGACGAGGTCGCCGTGCCGGGCAAGACCACTCCGTCGCAGGCTTGGGGCTTCGCCATCGCCAAGGCCAAGGAGCAGATCACGAGCGCGTGACCCGGGTTGAGTCTCCACCGGTGGCGGTGCGGCACAATGGCCGCCACCACAGGAGGGCTCGCATAGTGGCCTAGTGCGGCGGTCTTGAAAACCGCTATGGCGGCAACGTCATCGTGGGTTCGAATCCCACGCCCTCCGCGCGCTGGGTTCGGGCGGGCCGAGGTACGAGGCCCGTCCGGTTCCTGCGCATCGAGCAGGCGGGAACCGTCGCGGCGCACGAGCCGCGAGGGTTCCCACGCCCTCCGCTGCTGCGGTCGCACGCTGGCGCTACCGTCGAGCGCGTGTCCCTGGCCCTGGCCCTGCCGTGCGCCGTCCTGTCGGCCGTCGCGTACGGCACGTCGACGGCGGTGCAGCACCGCGCCGCACACCGGGGCACGGGCCGCGCCGACGCGCGCGGGGTGCTGCGCCTGCTGCGCGACCCCCGCTGGCTGGCGTCCGTGGGCGGCGACACCCTCGGCCTGGTGCTGCAGGTCGTCGCGCTCGCGACCGGGCCGGTGCTCGTCGTGCAGCCACTGCTCGTCCTCGCCGTGCCGGTGGCGCTGCCGGTCGGGCGCCTCCTCGGCGGACCTGCTCCCGGATGGCGTGACTACGTAGCCTGCGGCGGGATCCTCGCCGCCCTCGCCGCCTTCTTCGCCCTGGTCGGCGACCCTGGCCACGCCCGCCCGCTGCCGGCCGTCGAGGCCGCGTGGGCCGTGGCGGTCGCTGCGGTCGTCGGCGCCGTGCTGATGCTGGCCGTCCACCGCGCGTCCGCGACGGCCAGGGCGGCGGTGTACGGGGCGGTGGCCGGTGCCGGGTTCGGCCTCGTGGGCGTGCTGCTCGACGCCGTCGCCGGTCGCTGGCAGCGCGCCGGCCTGTCCGGCCTCGCCGAGGCCGACGGCTGGGTGCCCCTGCTCGCGCTGCTGCTCACGGGAGCGGCCGCGCTGGTCCTGACCCAGGTCTCGTTCCAGGTCGGCGCCCTCGGCGCGAGCTTCCCGGCCAACGAGGTCGCCGCACCGGTCGTGGCCGTCGTCCTCGCCGCGGCCCTGCTGCACGAACGGCTCCCGGTCTCGCCGGGGCACCTCGCGGCATACCTGCTCTGCGTGGCCGTGCTCGCGGCCGGCACCGTGCAGCTGGCCCGCGGTATGTCGGCCCCGGAGCTGACCACCGAACCGGCGCCCACCCCGCCCCCCGGCACTCGCTCGACGAGCCCCTGACCAGCGCCTTTGTTAGGGTCGACGGATTCCCTCAGGAGGTCGAACCATGGCAAAGCTGTCCTTCCTCGCTGGTCTCGCGGCGGGCTACGTGCTCGGCGCCAGGGCCGGCCAGAAGCGCTACGAGCAGATCAAGGGCAAGGCCACCCAGGTCTGGTCCAGCGACCCGGTCCAGGCAAGGGTCGACACGGTCGTGCAGACGGTCAAGGACCAGGCACCCGTCGTCGCGGCCAAGGTCGGCGACGCCGCCAAGACCGCCGGCTCGGCCGCGCGCGAGCGCGTGACGGGCGAGCACCTGCCGGAGACGCTGCACCGCGGCACCGACGGCCGGCTGCACGCCGACACGACGGGCTTCGGCCCGGGCCCCGGCAAGCTCCCCTAGCCCCGGGACACCACCCCACTTGTTGCCAGCAGGTGGTCACGGAGGCCGCCAAAGCCGCCATCGGTGACCACCACGTGGCAACAAGTGGGAAGAACACGGCGGACGAGAGCGGCGCGACCCACCCCTGGAGTCGCGCCGCTCCTGCGTCCCCTCACCGTGCGGCACCCTCGAGCCGCACGCCGTCCTGCTCAGCGGCGCCGCCGGGCGGACCCGACCGGGCGCGTGCTGGGAACCCCCGACCAGCACCTTCTCCGACCGAACCCACCCGACGACGTGCCCCGAGGGGCGTGGCGGTGACGCGTTCCCGACGCCGACCGCCGGGACCAGTGACACCCCTGTTGCCACCGGTCCAGCATCGGACGACCACCCCGGACCTTCATGCCCCTGCACGACATCCCGGGCGTCCTTCCTGTGTTCCCGCCTCGTCCCCCGACCAGGCTGACGAACGGAAGGAGCACCGGGCGCCGGCCCTGATACACCCCCGGTGGAAAGAATTCTCGGGGGCCTCCCGCAGGTATCACCCCGACCTCGCCGTTCTCCTGTCAGGTGACGCGATCGCTCACTACGCTGACCGTGCACCACCGCGGTCCGCACCAGGCCAGGAGAACCGATGACCGCAGACGTCCCTCCCCCGCAGGGGAGCCCCGGGCGCATCCCCCGCGTGGCCGTGCCCCGCTCGGCCGAGCGCCGCCTCGACGTGCGCGTGCTCGACCCGGCCAAGGCCGTCCGCCTCGACGGCGACGACGCGCTCAGCCCGACGATCTACAGCGGCAACAAGCTCATCGTCCCCGGTCTGCTGAACCGGTCAGGGGACGGCCCGATCCGTGCCCTGAGCGAGATCGCCGAGCGCCTGGGGTATGCAGCGGTGCCGCGCCGCGACGAGCAGCTCGAGGCGCTGCTCGAGCGGTACGAGCTCGGCGACGAGGCGGACGCCGTCGCGGCCACCGTGGTGGAGTTCCGGCCGCTGCCGGACCGCCCCGTCGAGGCCCCCGACGCGTGGCTGATCCTGCAGACGCTGCGGGCCGAGGACCCCGCTGCCGCCGAGGGCGTCAGCCTGAGCCACATCATGACCGCCTCCGGGTACGGCGACGGCGTGGGCTACGGGGACGGCGTCGGGTACGGCGACGGGGTCGGCTACGGCGACGGCGTCGGGTACGGGGACGGCGTCGGGTACGGCGACGGTGTCGGTTACGGGGACGGCGTCCAGCTCCCCGGCGGCGGCCCCTCGGCCCGGCGACCGGTCGTCTGGGCCGCCCCGGACCCGCGCCCCCGACATGTCGAGGACGGCCCGGTCGTGGCGCTGCTCGACACCGGCATCGGCCGGCACGACTGGTTCCGCCACGGGGTCGTTCGTGACGTCGAGGTCGACGGCATCCCCATCGGCCTGCGCTTCACGCCCGACAACGACCCCGAGCTCACCGGCTGCACCCTCGACCGCGTCAACGGCGTCCTTGACCGGTGCGCGGGGCACGGCACGTTCATCGCCGGCGTCGTCCGGCAGCACTGCCCCGCGGCCACGCTGCTGGTCGTCCCCGTCATGTACGGCGACGGCGTCGCGGACGAGGCGTTCCTCGTCGAGACGCTCCAGCTGCTGTGGGTCCGCCAGGTGCTCATCCACCGGGGCAGGCATGAGGGCCCGCTCATCGACGTGCTGTCGCTCTCGCTCGGCTACTACCACGAGACGCCCGGGGCCTTCGACGACGAGCCGGCGTTCCTCTCGGTCCTGCGAGCGCTCGCCGCGACCGGCGTGGCGATCACCGCGGCCGCGGGCAACGGCGGCACCGACCACCCGTTCTACCCGGCGGCGTTCGCGCTGTCCGACGGGTTCGAGGTGCCGCTCGCCAGCGTCGGCGCCCTCAACCCCGACGCCCGCTCGGTCGCCGTGTTCTCCAACACCGGCCGGTGGGTGCGCACCTACCGCTGCGGCACCGCCGTCGTCAGCACCATGCCGGTGACCTTCGACGGCAGCCTGCGCGGCACCATCTACCACCACCCGAGCCCGAACCCGCCGCGCGGCGCGTCCAAGCCCGACGGCTACCGGCTCGGCTTCGGGATGTGGAGCGGCACCTCGTTCTCCGCCCCTGCCCTGGCCGGTGAGTATGCCGCGCAGCTCGCCGCGAGCGGCGCGCACCCACAGGCGGCTCCCGCCCCCGACGCGCGCAGGAAGCGGCTCGCCGAGGTCGTCGAGACGGTCCTGGCCGTCCCGGTCGGGGGTGGGGAGTGATGCAGGCGGAGGGCGGCACGCGCAGCCTCGCCGAGGAGGCGTCGGCAGCGTTCACGGCATACCGCGACGGGCACCCAGAGGCGATGGGGACCCTCGTCGACGCGCTCACCCCGCTGCTCTGGCACACGGCGCGGGCCCAGGGGCTCGGCGCCGCGCAGGCAGAGGACGTCGTGCAGAACACGTGGCTGCAGCTGCTCCAGCACCAGCACGGCATCACCGACCCGGGCGGCGTGCTCAAGTGGCTCCTCACGACCACCCGGCGCGAGGCCTGGGCGAGCAGCCGCAAGACGCGGCGCGAGGACTTCCGCGAGGACGTGGCGGACGCGGGCGAGGCGGCCGGCACCGGCTCCGACGAGACCCTCGACGTGGTGCTGCGCAGCCAGGACCAGGGGCTGCTGTGGCGGCACTTCAAGGAGCTGCCCGACCGGTGCCAGGCACTGCTGCGGGTCATCGCGCTGGCGGAGCGCCCGGACTACGCCCAGGTCGCGCAGGCGCTGGGCATGCCGGTGGGGAGCATCGGCCCGACGCGGGGTCGGTGCCTCGCCAAGCTGCGGAACGCCCTCGTGGGCGACCCGGGATGGGCGGCGTGATGAGTGCGGCGAACGACAAGGACCTCGTGGCCGGCCCCGTGGACGGCGAGGACGGCGTGCTCGACGACCTCGACCTGCGGGCCCTCGCGACACTGCGGGCGGTGTGGCAGGCCAGCGACCCGGTGCCGAGCGGGCTGGCGGACCGGGCGAAGTTCGCGATGAGCGTCGCGGCCCTCGAGGCCGAGGTCGCCGAGATCACCACGACGACGGCGGAGCTCGCCGGGGTGCGCACGACCGCGTACGACCGCGCCGGCACGGTGACGTTCTCCAGCGACCGGCTCAGCGCCATGATCACCATCGAGGTGGTCGACGGCACGAGCGCCCGGATCAGCGGCTGGGTGACGACCGGCCCCACGGCGGTGGAGCTGCGCGAGCGCTCGGGCACGCAGGAGACCACCACCGACGAGGCCGGGCGGTTCACCTTCGCATCGGTCGAGCGCGGCCTGGTGCACCTCGTCATGCGGCGGCTCGACGAGCCCGACGGCAAGCCGGTCATCACGCCGGCGATCGAGGTCTAGGACCTGGCCATCGAGGTAGCCGACCCCCGCGTGCTGCAGCTGCTCGAGCAGGGCCGCCACCTCAACTCGCTCGGCCGCTTCCGCGACGCCGAGCGCTGCCTGCGGCGCGCGCTGCGGTTCGCCGACGCGCTCTCGGGGGAGGCGCGCGAGCTCGCCCGGGGCCGGGTGCTCATCACCCTGGCGTGGTCGACGGTGGCCCTGCACGGCCGCGACCCCGCGCTCGCCCTGCTCGAGGAGGTCCGCACCTCCACCACGTCGCCACGCCTGCTCGCGCTGACCGGCGTGCAGGAGGCGGTGGTGCAGGTGGCGTGCCAGGACTGGCGGGGTGCGCTCGCCGCCCTCGCTCGCGTCGAGCGGCCAGGCGAGCTGCTCACACCTCGCGAGCAGGTGTCCGCGCTGCTCAACGGTGGCCTGGCGCACCTGTCGCTGCTCGAGCTCGACCCCGCCCGCGAGGAGCTGGAGCGGGCGCTGGCGACCGCCGTCGCCGAGGGAGTGCCCGAGCAGGAGTTCAAGGCCCGCCACAACCTCGGCTGCCTCGCGTTCTACGCGGGCCGGCTGCCCGAGGCCATCACCCTCATGCGCGAGGCCGACGCCATGGAGGCGCCGGTCGGGCGGGTCCGGGCGCAGCACGACCTGGCCCTCGTCCTGCTCGAGGCGGGCCTGCTCGACCAGGCGCGCGAGACCCTCGCGCGGGCGCTCGGCGAGGCCCTGTCCGAGGGACACCGGCTCGAGGAGGCGGACCTGAGGGTCGACCTGGCGACCTGCGCGCAGCTGCGCGACGCCCCGGTCGCGGCGCGCGAGCACCTCGCTGCGGCGGTGACGGCCTACCGGGCGCGGGGGGCGACCGACCGGCAGCGGTATGCCGCGTTGCTGCGGTCCTCGGTCGACCTCGCCGAGGGTGTCGTGCCGCGCGGCCTCGACCGCGTGCTGGCGCCCTGGCGCGGGGTCGCGCGGCCCGTGCTGCCGGACGAACGGCTCGCGGCCCGGGTCGAGGTCGAGGCGGCCCTGCTGCGCGGTGACGCCGACGCGGCCGGTGCCGCGCTCGCACGGCTGGCCGGACGGGTGCGGCAGGGGCTCGCCGCGGACATGCACGAGCGGCTGCTGGTCGCGAGGGTCGCCGTGGCCCAGGGGGACCGGGCGCGGGCCCGACGGACCGTCCGCACCGCGTTGCAGCGGCTCACCGACCGGGTCGCCCCCACCCAGAGCCTGGAGATCCGCTCCGCCCTCGCGCTGCACGGGCAGCGGCTGGCCGACTTCGACGTCACCGACGCGCTCGCCGACGGCAGCGTCGGCCGCGTGTTCGACTCGGTCGAGCGCTGGCGGGCCGTCTCCCACCGGCTCGCACCCGTGACGGTGCCCACCGACTCCCGGGCGGCGTCCCTGCTGGCCGAGCTGCGGCAGGCCCGGCGCGAGGCGGCTGACAGCGCGGACGGGAGCGACGCGGCACGCCTGCGGTCCCGGGCGGCCGACCTCGAGTGGCAGGTCAGCCAGCTCGACTGGGCGACGGCCGAGGACGGTGCGGCCGCCGGCGGGGGTGCGCCCACGGCATACGGCACGGCTCGGCGGCTGCTGCACGACCGGGGCGAGCAGGCGGTGGTGATGTTCGCGCACGACGGCGAGCAGCACGCACTCGTGGTGGGCACGACGGGGTCGTCGGTCCACCACCTCGGTCCCGCCGCCCGGGCGGCGGAGGTCGCCGACCGGCTCTCCCGCGACCTGCGCGCGCACGCGTTCGCCGGCCCCCACCCCGCGCTGCAGGCGGCCGTCGGCCGCGCGGTCGAGGAGTCGCTGGGGGCACTGGGCGACCTGCTGCTCGGCGCGCTCCCGCTCGAGGACGGGCCGGTCGTGGTGGTGCCCGGCCTGACGCTGCGCTCGGTGCCGTGGGGCATGCTGCCGCCGCTGGCGGGCCGGGCGGTGACCGTCGCGCCGTCGGTGACCCGCTGGTCGGCGCCGCTGCTGGAGGACGGGGCCTCGCCGGAGGGGGCGTTCACCGTCACCGCGCTCACCGGTCCCCGGCTGCGCCGGGCCGACGTCGAGGCCGAGCGCGTGGTCGAGCACTGGCACGCCGCGGGGGTGCGGTCGCGCCTGGCCCTGCAGGCGGAGAGCGGGGACGTGCGTGGTGCGCTGGGCGCCGACGGCCTGGTCCACGTGGCCGCCCACGGCACGCACGAGCCGCAGAGCCCGTGGTTCTCCTCGCTGCACATGGCCGACGGGCCGGTCTTCGCGCACGAGCTCCCGCGCCCGGCGGCACCGCGGCACGTCGTGCTGTCCGCGTGCGACGTGGGGCGGATGGACCCGCGCCCGGGCGACGAGCCGCTCGGGCTCACCGCGGCGCTCCTCGGGCTGGGCGTGCGCAGCGTGGTCGCCGCCGTGGCACCGGTCAGCGACGAGGTCGCCGCCAGCGCGATGGAGGCGTACCACGCGGGACTGGCGTCAGGCCGGTCCGCGTCGGCAGCGCTGGCCGCCGTGGTGGCGCAGGAGCCGGCAGCCGGGGCGTTCTGCCTCTACGGCACCGACTGGCAGCCGCCGACGGGCACGCCCCAGCGCGCCGCGGCCGGCGACGGCGCGGCGACCGCCGGCGCAGCGGGATCCGAGGAGGCGCGCCCTGGAGTCGCGGGGGTCGCGGGCCGCCGCCGGGTCGGCGCTCAGATCCAGAGCGCCGGGTCGCGGAACATCGCCTCGTAGGGGTCCTCGCGGCCCTGCGGGAAGCGGATGGTCGCCGGCACGCCGGTCGCGATCGCCCCGGCAGGGACGTCCTTGACCACCACGGAGTTCGCGCCGATCTGCACGTCGTCGCCGATGTAGACCGGCCCGAGCACGCGCGCCCCGGCGCCGATCGTCACGCGCGAGCCCACCGTCGGGTGGCGCTTGACCTTCTCCAGCGACCGGCCGCCCAGGGTGACCCCGTGGTAGAGCATGACGTCGTCGCCGACCTCGGCGGTCTCGCCGATGACGACCCCCATGCCGTGGTCGATGAAGAAGCGCCGGCCGATGACGGCGGCCGGGTGGATCTCGACTCCCGTCACGGAGCGGACAGCCGTCATGAGCAGCCGGGCCGCAGGCTTCCAGGCGCCGCCGCGCAGCCACATGCGGTGGGCGAGGCGGTAGGCCCAGACGGCGTGCAGGCCGGGCGAGTTCAGCGCGAGGTCGAACCGCGAGGCGGCTGCGGGGTCGCGGGCCACCGCCGCGTCGAGGTCGTCGACGACGCGGTGGCGGGCGCGGCGGGCGTACAGGGCAAGGGTCACGAGGGAAGCGCCGCCGATCAGTCGAGCAGGTCGGAGAAGAGGATGGTGGACAGGTACCGCTCGCCGAAGCTGGGGATGATCACGACGATCGTCTTGCCGGCGTTCTCGGGGCGACGGGCGACCTGGTCGGCGGCGGCGAGCGCGGCGCCGGACGAGAGGCCGACGAGCAGGCCCTCCTCCGTGGCGGCCCGACGGGCCCACTCGACGGAGGTCTCGGCGTTGACGTCGATGACCTCGTCGTAGATGTCGCGGTCGAGGATCTCGGGCACGAAGTTGGCGCCGAGGCCCTGGATCTTGTGCGGGCCGGGCTCGCCTCCGTTGAGGATCGGCGACTCGGCCGGCTCGACGGCGATCATCTGCACCTCGGGCTTGCGGGCCTTGAGCACCTGGCCGACACCGGTGATGGTGCCGCCGGTGCCGATGCCCGCGACGACGATGTCGACCTGGCCGTCGGTGTCCTTCCAGATCTCCTCCGCCGTGGTCCTGCGGTGGATCTCCGGGTTCGCGGCGTTGGCGAACTGGCGGGCCAGGATGCCACCGCGCTCGGCGGCGATCTCCTCGGACTTGGCGACAGCGCCCTTCATGCCCAGGGCACCCTCGGTGAGGACGAGCTCGGCGCCGTACGCGCGCAGCAGGGCCCGGCGCTCCCTGCTCATCGTCTCCGGCATGGTGAGGACGACGTTGTAGCCGCGGGCCGCGCCGACCATCGCCAGCGCGATGCCGGTGTTGCCCGACGTGGCCTCGACGATCGTGCCGCCCGGCTTGAGCTCGCCGGACGCCTCCGCCGCGTCGACGATCGAGACGCCGATGCGGTCCTTGACCGAGCTCGCCGGGTTGTAGAACTCCAGCTTCGCCGCGACGGTCGCATCGCTGTCGATGAGCCGGTTGATCCGGACCAGCGGGGTGTTGCCGATGAGCTGGGTCACGTCGTCGTAGATGGGCATGTGCCGTCCTTGTCGGTATGCCGCGTGCTCCGGGTGCGCGCGGGCGCTGGCGTTCGCTGTCTCGCCACAGTGCAGCGAATCTGACGTTATGCATATTCCAACAGACTGTTATCGAGCCCCGCAACGCCGGGACGTCCGTCCTCGGACCCCTGTCACACTTCGGGCGTGGGCGGACAGTACGGGGGCATGGACACCACCACGCCCGCCGACGGCGACGCGCTGGGCGCGCTGCTCACCGCAGCGGCCCCGACCCTGCCCGAGCTCGACCCCGACCGCACCTCCGGCCTCGCCCTCGCCCTCGCGGCCGAGGTGGTCGCTGCCGACCGGACCCTGCGTGGCCGGGTCCGCGGCCTGCGGCGCCGGCACAAGGCGGCTGCCGTCGCGACGGCGGCCGCGATCGTCCTGGTGCCGACCGGCGCCTGGGCGGCCCAGCACTTCCTCGCGCAGACCGGGACGTACGGCAACCCCGCGGTGAACCCCGGCATGGAGGACGGCTCGGAGCGGATCGACACGTGCGCGAGGGACTTCGCGGCATACGTGGCGACGCTCGCCCCGACCGACCTCCCGGCTCCGCCCGGCCACTCCTGGTCGGCCTACGCGACGCAGGTGGCACGGTCCTACACCCAGGACGGCACCTGCGCCCCCGGGGTGCAGGGCACGATCCAGGCGACCGGCCTGCGCGTCGACCTCCTCAACTCGGCAGCGAGCGACTGGGGGTGCGTGCTGGTGTGGGCGGACCGCGACCGGGACCCGGCCACCGAGGCGGCGGCCAGGGCGACGATGGCGCGCTTCAACGCCAGGACGCACGAGCTGGACCCCCAGTCGGCGGCCTACCTGCCCGACGTCGTCCTGTCCAACAGCAGGCTCCCGCAGTTCACCGGGTGCCAGCGATGACCCGGACGCCCGGCGAGCGCCGGCTCGAGGAGCTCGCCGCCGCGCACGGGCCACGGGTCCTGGCCTACCTCGCCCGCCGCACCACGCCGGCCGAGGAGGCCGCCGACGTGTTCCAGGAGGTCCTCACCACCGCGTGGCGCCGGGTCGCCGACGCCCCCGACGACCCCGACCACGCCCTCGCCTGGCTGCTGGCGATCGCGCGCCGGACCCTGGCCAACCACCGTCGCGGCCAGGCACGCCGGCACGACGCGACGACCCGGCTGCGCGCCGAGCTGGCGGCAGTCCGGGGGCCGGTCCACGAGGGCGACGCCGGGGGCGGCACGGGAGGTCACGCCGCGGTCGACGGCGTGCGCGCCGCGCTGCTGCACCTCGGCCCGGACGACCGGGAGGTGCTCGCGCTGGCCTACTGGGACGGGCTCACCGGCGAGCAGGTGGCCGTCGTGCTCGGCACCAGCCCCGCCTCGGCCCGCAAGCGCCTGCAGCGCGCCCGCGAGCGCCTGCGCCGCGCGCTCGACGCCGAGGTCGTGGCCGGGCTCGTGCACTCGGCCCACGGGCAGGCGCCGGAGGTCCCCGACGGGCGGGTGCCGGAGGCGTCCGGCGCCATGGTGCGGCACGGGTCACAACGAGGTGAGCGGGCGCTTACCGGCCAGTAGAGTGCTGCGCATGTCTGCACTCCAGATCGTCGCGCTCGTGGTCTGCGGGGTCGTCACGCTCGTCGCGGTGGCCCTCTTCGCCCGGGTCGTCGGCCAGTTCCTCGCGGTCTTCCGCCTCGGCCAGCCGGCTCCCGGCCGCACCGACGACAAGGCCGCCCGCACCCGCACCCTGCTGCGCGAGTTCCTCGGCCACACGAGGATGTCGCGGCTGCCGGTGGTGGCGGTGGCGCACTGGTTCACGATGATCAGCTTCGGGGTGCTGTTCTTCACGCTGGTCAACGCGTTCGGGCAGCTCGCCGACCCGGAGTTCGCGCTCCCGCTGATCGGCCACTTCTTCCTCTACGAGTGGGTCACCGACGTCTTCGCCTTCGGCGGCTTCATCGGCATCGTGGTGCTGATGGCGATCCGCCAGAAGAACCACCCGCGCAGCGCCGCCGGCGAGGGCGGCCGCCGCAGCCGGTTCTTCGGGTCGACGTTCTGGCAGGCCTACTACGTCGAGCTCACCATCCTCGGCGTCACGATCTGCATCGGCCTGCTCCGCGCGCTGGAGTGGACCCTGGCCCGCCAGCTCGGCACCGGCCAGGACACCGCGCTGCACTTCCCGCTGACCGGCTGGATCGGCAACGCGTTCACCGGCCTCTCCACCGACACCGTGAAGAACCTCATCGTCGTCATCGCGGCGGTCAAGATCCTCATCTCCTTCGCCTGGATGATCACCATCTCCCTGCAGCCGACCATGGGCGTGGCGTGGCACCGCTTCCTGGCCTTCTTCAACATCTTCCTCAAGCGGCACGCCGACGGGCGCACCTCGCTCGGCGAGCTCCAGCCGATGCTGGTCAAGGGCGAGCCCGTCGACTTCGAGAACATCGAGGAGCTCGACGAGGACGCCGCGCTCGGCGTCGGCAAGGTCGAGGACTTCACGTGGAAGGGTCTGCTCGACTTCACCACCTGCACCGAGTGCGGCCGCTGCCAGTCCCAGTGCCCCGCCTGGAACACCGACAAGCCGCTGTCGCCCAAGCTGCTCGTGATGACGCTGCGCGACCACGCGCACGCCAAGGCGCCGTGGCTGCTCGCGTCCGAGGACGCCCGCGGCGACCTGCCCGAGCCGCTGTCGGCCCTCGCCGAGGTGCCGCTCATCGGCGAGACCGGGTATGCCGAGAAGGCCGGCGACGGCGCGCTCGGCACCCACGGCGTGGGCGGCGGCGCCGGCGCGCTCGCGGCATACAACCCGCACGGTCCGGACGCGGTCATCGACCAGGACGTCCTGTGGTCGTGCACCACCTGCGGGGCCTGCGTCGAGCAGTGCCCGGTCGACATCGAGCACGTCGACGCGATCGTCGACATGCGCCGCTACCAGAACCTCATCGAGAGCGCGTTCCCGAACGAGCTCGGCGGCCTGTTCAAGAACCTCGAGAACAAGGGCAACCCGTGGGGCATGGCCGCCCGGGCCCGGCTCGACTGGGCCAAGGACCTGCCGTTCGAGGTCAAGATCCTCGGCCAGGACGTCGAGTCCGCGGACGACGTCGACTACCTGTTCTGGGTCGGCTGCGCCGGCGCGTACGAGGACCGGGCCAAGAAGACGACCCGCGCGGTGGCCGAGCTGCTCGACCAGGCCGGGGTCACGTTCGCGATCCTCGGCGACGGCGAGTCCTGTACCGGTGACTCCGCGCGGCGGGCCGGCAACGAGTTCCTCTTCCAGATGCTCGCCCAGCAGAACGTCGAGACCCTCAACGAGGTCGGCGCGACCAAGATCGTCGTCACCTGCGCGCACTGCTTCAACACGATCAAGAACGAGTACCCGCAGCTCGGCGGCAAGTACGAGGTCGTCCACCACACCCAGCTGCTCAACCGGCTCGTCCGTGAGAAGAAGCTCGTCCCGGTCGCCCGCCCGGCCGAGGCGCCGGCGAAGTCCTCCACCAAGGACGTCGCCTCCACCGCGGCCACGGTGACCTACCACGACCCGTGCTACCTCGGCCGCCACAACGGCGTCTACGCCCCGCCGCGCGAGCTCATCGGCGCCCTGCCCGGCGTCGAGCTCACCGAGATGGAGCGCAGCAAGGAGAAGTCGTTCTGCTGCGGCGCCGGCGGTGCGCGCATGTGGATGGAGGAGAAGCTCGGCACGCGGATCAACACCAACCGCACCGAGGAGGCCCTCGGCACCGGCGCCCAGCGCATCGCCATCGGCTGCCCGTTCTGCCGCGTGATGATGTCCGACGGCCTCACCGCCGCCCAGTCCGAGGGCCGCGGCGAGGACGTCGAGGTCGTCGACGTCGCCCAGATGCTGCTCGCGGCCGTCAAGCGCGGGGACGGGGGCCAGCCGGCCGACGCCGAGGCGCAGGAGCCCACGCCGGACCCCGAGCCCGAGCCGGAGCCCCAGCCGGCCTGACCGTCAGCGGCACGAAGCTCTGCTAGCAGAGCGTCGTGCACCCAGCAGACTGTGCAGCCCGCGCTGAGTGAGCCAACCTCTGCTAGCAGAGG
>NZ_JBHUYG010000062.1:0-25672 GCF_042668795.1 Pedococcus sp. NPDC057267
GTGGTGCGGTGGGGACGTCAGCCCTCGGTGGACTCGCCCTCGGCCTCGGCGGCGCCGCCCTCGGCAGCCTCGCCCTCGGCCTCGGCGGCCTCGGCCGGCTCCTCGTGCTCGATGCCGGCCTCGGCCTCGGCCTCGGCGAGCTCGGCCTCGAGGGCCTCGGCGGAGACCTGCTGGGTCACGTTGACGACGAGGGTCTCGCCGTCGACCGCGAGCGCCGCACCCTCGGGCAGCGACACCTCGGAGGCCTTGACCTGGGTGCCGGCCTCGAGGCCCTCGACGGAGACGACGAGGTTCTCGGGGATGTGGGTCGCCTCGACCTCGAGCTGCAGGGTCTGGGCGTCGACGGTGACGACGGTCTCCGGGGCGGCCTCGCCCTCGACGTGGACCGGGACGTCCACGACGACCTTCTCGCCACGGCGGACGATGACGAGGTCGACGTGCTCGATGACCGGCTTGATGGCGTCGCGCTGGACGTCCTTGGCCAGGGCCAGCTGCTCCTCGCCGTCGATGACGATGGTCAGGACGGCGTTGGCGACCTTGAGGGCCAGCATGGTGTCGTGGCCGGGCAGGGTGATGTGCACCGGCTCGGCGCCGTGGCCGTACATGACGGCGGGGATCTTGTGGTCGCGGCGGATCTTGCGGGCAGCGCCCTTGCCGAACTGCGTGCGCTTCTCGGCGACGAGCTTGGTGATCTGGGACACGGGAACTCCTGGTACGTCGGGAACTCGGGGGCGGTGGGCCTCGACGCGGGGCGCAGCACGGAGGCTCCACCGCGTCGATCACGGACGGCGACGGCGGGCCATCGTGGACCGGCCGTGCTGTGTCCCTCGCCGAGGCAACCCGGAGAGTCTAGGCGACGCCCGTGGGGAGAGGGAAATCCGCCTCCGCGTCGGCTGCGACGACCGAGAGCCGCTGCGCCCGGCGCACCTCGCCGGCACGCACCGCCACCACCCCGAGCAGGATGAGCAGCCCGCCGCCGAGCTGCATCGCCCCCGGGAGCTCCCCCAGCAGCACCCAGGCGAACAACACCGCGAAGAGCACCTCGGTCAGGCCCACGAAGGACGCGACCGTGGACCCCAGGCTGCGCGCCGCGACGATGCCGAGCAGGTATGCCGCGGCCGCCGCCACCAGCGCCAGCTCGCCGATGGCGACCCACCAGGGGAGCTCGCTGCCGCGCAGGACCACGTCGGCGGCGACGAACCGCATCGGGAGCACGCCGACCAGGCCCAGCACGCCGAGCACGACCGCGCCCGCGACCATCCCGAGGCCCGCGAGCGCGACGGGCGGCAGGCCGGAGTCGTGGGCCGCCAGGACGAAGTAGGTCGCGAGGCCGGTCGCCGCGAGCAGGCCCCAGACGACGCCCACGAGGTCCGGGCGGCTCTGGCCCGACAGGTCGAGGACCAGGGCCAGCCCCAGCACGGCGAGCACCACGCCCGCCCCGGTCAGCACCCCCGGCGCGCGGCGTGTCCGCAGCCAGACCCAGAGCACGACGAGGACGACGCCGAGGTACTCGAGAAGCAGCGCGACCCCGACGTCGAGCCGCTGGACGGCGTAGAAGTAGGTCACCTGGCAACCGGCCACGGCCACCGCTCCGTAGGCGAGGACCGCCCCGGCGTTGCGGCGCAGCAGGTGCCAGCGCCCGCGCATGGCGAGCGCCGTGGGGACGGCGAGCGCGAGGGCGGCACCGGCCACCCTGAGCAGGACGACGGCTCCCGAGCTCCAGCCCTCGACCAGCAGCGACTTGGCGAACGGGCCGCTGGTGCCGAAGGTCGCGGCCGAGGCGAGGGCGAACCACAGCCCCACGCCGGTGCCGGGTGCGCGCTGGCTCATCGGTTCGCTCCTGTCAGGGGTCAAAGCGTCGTATGCTCATGACGCTAGCGAGACCGCTCGTCAGGAGTCAAGATGCTTTTCGCCCATGACACCGAGGTCGCGCTGCGCGGGGCGGCAGCGCTGGTCAACACGGCGGCCACCCTCCCGACCGACCACGACGACCTCATCACGGTGGACGACCTCGACGCCTTCGTCCGCGAGTGGGGCTGGACCGGTTCGCGCACGGGCGACCGCGGCGAGCTCGACGCCGTGCGGGCGCTGCGGCCGCGGCTCCGGGCGCTGTGGACCGTGGACACCGACGAGGCCGTCACCATCGTCAACGAGCTGCTCGCCGAGGCCGGGGCGCTGCCCCAGCTCGTCCGGCACGACGGGTGGGCCTGGCACCTGCACGCCACCCCGCCCGAGGCCCCGCTGGCCACCCGCATGGCCGTGGAGGCGGCGATGGCGATGGTCGACGTCATCCGCGCCGACGAGCTCGACCGCCTCCGGGTCTGCGCCGCCGACGACTGCGAGGACGTGGTCGTCGACCTCAGCCGCAACCGGTCCAAGCGCTACTGCGACGGGACGTGCGGCAACCGCGCCAACGTCGCGGCATACCGGGCCCGGCGCGCCGGCACCCCCTGACGCGGCCCCGCGCGCCGGCACCCCCGCGCGCTCCCGCACCCCCGCGCCCTCCCGCACCCCCGGCACCGGCACGATCCCCTGCTGAGACGGCACGAACCTCTGCTAGCAGAGGTTCGTGCACTCAGCGCAGATTGCTGCATCTGCTGAGCTGAACAAAGTCTGCTGAGACCAGGGCCTTCGCCGTCCACAGCCCAAGACGGCGCCCAGGGGTGTCCACAGGTCCCGGCCAGCGCGTCGCAGCATCCGCGGCACCGGGTCGAGGCTGACCCGATGCAGCCTGCCGACCTGGCCGACCACGGCGTCATCAGCACCGCCTCTTTGCGCTCGATCGGCATCGGCCCGAGCGCGATCCGTCGCCGGGTCCGACAGCACGAGCTCCTGCCCCTGGTACGTGGTTGGTATGCCGTTCGGCTGCCAGGGAGCGCCCGTGCACCGTGGGAAGGGGCCGACCGCTTCGAGACCGCGAAGCTCCGACATGCCTTGGTGGCGGCCGCACTCGTGCGGTCCTTCGAGGGGAGGGCGGTGGCCAGCCACGCGTCAGCCGTGGTGCTGCACGGAGGGCGCCTCTGGCAATCCGACCTCTCCACCGCGCACCTGGCCCGCGTGGCCGACGACCACTCGCGGCACCGTCGCGGAGCGGTGATCCACCCCTCGACGGGGCAACCGCCGAACCACACACCAACGGGGCTGGCGACCGTGCCGATGGCGTGGGCGGTCGTCCAGGTAGGGCTCGTGCCGGTGGTGGACGGCAGGCCCTCGCCCATGGAGAGCCTGGTCTGCGCCGACTGGGCGCTGGCAGCGCAGCTGGTCACGCGCGGCGAGCTGGACGTGGCGATCGACGCCCACGGCGGCCATCCACACGTCGACGCAGTCCGTCGGCTGCTGGGTGGAGCCGACGGGCGCCACGAGTCGGTCGGCGAGACGCGGCTCGCCCACGCCCTGAGGCACCTGGGCTACACGGTCGTCCCCCAGCTCGAGGTCCGGGTCAACGGTCGCAGCTACTTCGCCGACTTCGCCCTCGACGCCGAACCGGTGCTCGTGGAGTTCGACGGGCTGGGCAAGTACCTCATGGCCGCGAACGGGGTCCCGACAGCAGCCGACCCGGCCAGCCGCGCCCGGTTCGCGGTGGCAGCCCAACGGCGCAGGCAGGACGAGCTCGAGCAGGCCGGGTACGAGTTCGCGCGCATCGCATGGGCCGACCTCGACGACCTGGGCGTGCTGCGGGCCAAGGTGGAGCGGGCTCGTGACCGCGCACGCCGTCGTCGAACCGCCTGAGCGCAGTCGGCGCCGGCGGCCCGCCGGCGGCCGGCATCCCGTAGCCACAGCCTGAACGCCGTCACCGCACGGCCTCAGGGGGTCGCCGCGCCACCGGACGTGACGCCGCAGACCCGTGCTCAACAGAACTCGCCGCAGACCCGTGCTCAGCAGAACTCCGTGCGCCCAGCAGGGGTTCGAACCTGCGCTGAGCGCGCGAACCTCTGCTAGCAGAGGTTCGCGCCAACCCAGCAGAGGGCGGTGCCGTCCCGAGGAAGGTCAGCCGACGGGAAACCGGGCCGCGAGGACCGCGGCGCAGGCTCGGACGGGGGCCGGGCTCAGGCGCGGCCGTCGAAGAGGCTCGTCACCGAGCCGTCCTCGAAGACCTCCTGGATGGCCCGGCTGATGAGCGGCGCGATCGACAGCGTCGTGAGCTTGTCGAACTCGTGCTCGGGCGGGACCGGCAGCGTGTTGGTCACGATGACCTCGCGCGCCTGGCAGGCCTTGAGCCGGTCGACGGCCGGGCCGGACAGGATCGCGTGGGTGGCCGCGATGACCACCCCGGCGGCCCCGTCTGCCATGAGCGCGTCTGCGGCCTTGGTGATGGTGCCGGCTGTGTCGACCATGTCGTCGACGAGCACGCAGACACGGCCCTCGACCTCACCGACCACGCGGTTGGCGACGGTCTCGTTGGGCCGGTCGATGTCGCGGGTCTTGTGGATGAAGGCCAGCGGCGCGCCACCGAGGCGCTCGGACCACTGCTCGGCCACCTTGATGCGGCCCGCGTCAGGGGAGACGACCGCGAGCTGCTCGTGGCCGTACTTCTCCCGCACGTACTCGGACAGGATCGGCAGCGCCATGAGGTGGTCGACGGGGCCGTCGAAGAAGCCCTGGATCTGCGCGGTGTGCAGGTCGACCGCCATCAGCCGGTTCGCGCCCGCGGTCTTGAAGAGGTCGGCGACCAGACGGGCCGAGATCGGCTCGCGACCACGGTGCTTCTTGTCCTGGCGCGCGTAGCCGTAGAACGGCAGGACCACGGTGATCCGCTTGGCCGACGCGCGCTTGAGCGCGTCGATCATGATGAGCTGCTCCATGATCGCGTCGTTGATCGGCGTGGTGTGGCTCTGGATCACGAACGCGTCGGAGCCGCGGACCGATTCCTCGTAGCGGACGTAGGTCTCGCCGTTGGCGAAGTCGTACGCGCTCGTCGGCACCAGCTCGGTGTCGAGGAGCTTGGCCACCTCCTGCGCCAGCTCGGGGTGGGCGCGGCCCGAGAAGACCATGAGGTTCTTCTCGGTGGTCCTCAGGATGCCGGTCACGCCTGGTCCTGCCCTTCGCTGCTGGAGTCGGTATGCCGGGTGGCCGCCTCGGCCGCCTCGGCCGCCTGCGCCGTCCGGGTGCCGGCGCGGGACCGCGCGACCCAGCCGTCGATGTTGCGCTGGCGACCGCGGGCGACGGCGATCTGGCCGGGGTCGACGTCGCCGGTGAGGGCCGAGCCGGCTCCGACGTAGGCGCCGTCGGCGACGTTCACGGGGGCGATGAGGACGGTGTCGGAGCCGACGAACGAGTGCTTGCCGATCGTGGTGTGGTGCTTGGCGACCCCGTCGTAGTTGGCGAAGATCGTGCCGGCGCCGATGTTGGCGCCCTCCCCGATGGTGGCGTCACCGGCATACGTCAGGTGGGGCACCTTGGCGCCCTCGCCGATCTTGGCGTTCTTCGTCTCGACGAACCCGCCGATCTTGCCGCCCGCACCGAGCTCGGTGCCGGGGCGCAGGTAGGAGAACGGCCCCACGGTCGCGCGGGGGCCGATCACGGCGAGGTGCGCCTCGGTGCGCTTGACCTCGGCACCGTCGCCGACCTCGGTGTCGCGCAGCGTCGTGTCGGGGCCGACCGTCGCGTCGGCGCCAACCGTGGTGGCACCGAGAAGCTGGGTGTTCGGGAGGAGGGTGGTGTCGCGGCCGATCGTGACGTCGGAGTCGATCCACGTGGTTGCGGGGTCGACGATCGTGACGCCCTCGCGCATCCACTTCTCGGTGAGCCGGCGGTTGAGCTCGCGGCCGAGGCGGGCGAGCTGCACCCGGTCGTTGACGCCTTCGGTCTGCCACAGGTCGTCGACCACGTGCGCGCTGACCCGGCCGCCGTCCTCGCGCGCCAGGCCGAGGACGTCGGTGAGGTACTTCTCGCCCTGTGCGTTGTCCGTGCCGACCGACGCCAGGTGGGTCCGCAGGACGGCCGCGTCGAACGCGTAGATGCCCGAGTTGATCTCGGTGATCGCACGCTGCTCCTCGGTGGCGTCCTTCTGCTCGACGATGCCGACGACCGAGCCGTCCTCGCCGCGCAGGATCCGGCCGTAGCCGGTGGGGTCCGCGAGGTGCGCGGTGATGACGGTGACGGCGCTGCCCGACTCCTCGTGCTCGGCCACCAGCGTGTGCAGCGTCTCGCCGGCGAGCAGCGGCACGTCGCCGTAGGTGACGAGCACGGTGCCCTCGAGCTCGGGGAGCACCGCGAGCGCGCACTCGGTGGCGCGACCGGTGCCCTTCACCTCGTCCTGGTCGGCGATGACCGCCTTGGGGTCGACCTTGGCCACGTGGGCGGCGACGAGGTCGCGCTCGTGCCGCACGACGACGGCCAGGTGCTGCGGCTGCACCGAGCGCGCGGCGGCGATCGCGTGGCCGAGCAGGGACCGGCCGCCGATGCGGTGCAGGACCTTGGGGGTGGCGGACTTCATCCGGGTGCCCTCACCGGCGGCGAGGACGATGACGGCGGCGAGGCGGGAACCGCCTGCAGGGGTGCTCACGCGCGAACGCTCCAGGTCTCTGGTCGGGTGCGTCGGTCGCCGTCATGCTACCGGTCGGTCAGGGTGCCGACCGCCTCCGCATCGGGGCCCTCACGGAGGCCGATCGAGCGCGCGAGCCGGCGCACGCCACGCCGCACGCCGAGGACCTGCCCCAGCATGGCGCCGGCGAGCACGGCGAGGCTGACCGGGGCGACCGCGTGGCCGTCCACCCAGTGCCCGACGAGCCGCGAGCGCGTGAGGGAGAAGACGAGGTACAGGACGAGCACCGCGACCCCCACCGCGTCCGCGAGCCGGCTCGCCTCGCTCGCTCGGCTCCCCGGGTAGGAATCGAACCTACGTCGCTTGTCCTGATTCAAAGTCAGGCGGGCCCTGCCAGCAGACCAACCGGGGAACGGCCCGTCCGGGCCGCTCACAGGGTATCGGGGCGCTCCGGTGCCCCCGACCACCTCGTCAGCCACTCGCCAGCCGTCCGTGACAACCTACGAAATCGTAGGTTACGGTTTCGTAGGTTCGCAGCGACGCGACCGACCGACCGCGCACGGAAAGGTCCCCCATGACGACCGTGACCCCCTCGGCCACCAGCCCGAACCCCGCCACGCCGTCCAGTGGTGCCTCGCACCCGGGCTCGACGTCCCCGGCGACCGGCGCGGCTCCCGAGCGCAAGGGCAACGGCGAGCAGCTGACCCTCGGCCTGTTCATCGGTGTCCCGTTCCTCGCCCTCCTCGCCGCGGTCCCGGTCGCCTGGGGCTGGGGCCTGGGCTGGCACGACGTGGTCATCGCGCTGGTCATGTACGCCGTCGCCGGCCACGGCATCACCGTCGGCTTCCACCGCCACTTCACCCACGGCTCGTTCAAGGCCCGGCGTGGCCTCAAGATCGCACTCGCGGTGGCCGGGTCGCTCGCCATCGAGGGCCCGGTGGTCCGCTGGGTCGCCGACCACCGCCGACACCACGCCTTCTCGGACCGCGAGGGCGACCCGCACAGCCCGTGGCGCTACGGCGAGACCATCCCCGCGCTCGCCAAGGGGCTGTGGTGGGCGCACACCGGCTGGCTCTTCGACGTCGAGCAGACCCCCCGCGGCAAGTACGCCCCGGACCTCATGGCCGACCCCGACATCCAGCGGGTCGACCGCGCGTTCCCGTGGATCGTCGCCTCCTCGATGCTCCTGCCGGCGATCGCCGGCGGCCTGTGGTCGATGAGCTGGCAGGGCGCCCTCACCGCCTTCTTCTGGGGCTCCCTCGTCCGCGTCTCGCTGCTGCACCACGTCACCTGGTCGATCAACTCGATCTGCCACACCATCGGCGAGCGCCCGTTCCGCAGCCGCGACAGGTCCGGCAACGTCTGGTGGCTGGCGTTCCTCTCCATGGGCGAGTCGTGGCACAACCTGCACCACGCCGACCCGACCTGCGCCCGCCACGGCGTGGAGAAGGGCCAGATCGACTCCAGCGCCCGGGTGATCCGCCTCCTCGAGAAGGCCGGCTGGGCGTACGACGTCCGCTGGCCGGTGCCCAAGCGCCTTGACGCCAGGCGCGTGCAGGCCTGACCACAAGGAGGACCCGCGGCCGCCGTCTCCACCATTCGGCGTACGCCGAGTGCGTCGCCCGCTGGTAGAACGCTGGCTACGGCCCGCCGGCCGGCCGTAGCCCTCGACCGACGGCATGCCGGTCGACCGACGGCATGCCCGTCTACCGACGGCATGCCCGGCACGGGGCGCGCGCAGCACTTCTCACGGGGGTTGGACGACGATGGGCGCAGGGACGACGGACGTGGGCGCTGCCCCGGCGGCAGGGACGACGGACGTGGGTTCCGGCCTGGGCGCGAAGCTGCGGGCGGTGCTCGACGAGCTCGCCCTCGACCTGCACGGGCGCGTCGTCCTCACCGAGGCCGCCACCGGCCCCTACGTGGTGACCGCACTGCTCGCCGCCCTGGCCGGGGCAGAGGTGTACGCGTACGCCAGGGACACGGCATACGGCACCGCCACCCAGGCGATCGACGCCACGCGCGCCGCCGGCGAGGGGCTGGCGGCCGCCCGCGACATCACCTACCTGCGCGAGCTCACCCCGGCAGTGGTCGCGAAGGCGGACGTCATCACCAACAGCGGCCAGCTGCGGCCGCTCGACGAGTCGCTCCTGCGGCACGCCAAGGACTCGCTCGTCATTCCGCTCATGTTCGAGGCGTGGGAGTGGCGCGAGGGCGACCTCGACCTCGCCTACGCCCGCAGCCGCGGCATGACCGTCGGCGCCACGAACGAGCGCCACCCCGCGGTCGACGTCTTCGGCTACCTCGGCGACATGGCGCTGCGCCAGGTCCTCGACTCCGGCACGACGCCGTACCGCAACCGCTTCGTCCTGCTCACCAACAACGACTTCGGCCCGTACATCGCACGGGTCCTCGGCACCGTGAGCGCCGGCCTGGCCGTCGTGGCGCCCGACGACCAGCGCGAGGCGTATGCCGGGTTGCCCGGCGTGGACTGGGTCGGCGGCTTCCCCGCGGTGAGCCTCCCGGACGAGTACCGCGACGCCGAGGCGGTCGTCTTCACGGCGTACCCCTTCGACCGCACGTGGATCGGCGAGGGCGGCCCCGTCGACGTCGCCGCGCTGGCGGCCGCGCTGACCCGCCCCCGCGTCCTGCGGTATGCCGGGGACGTGGACGTGCGCGCGCTCGGGGACCACGGTGTCGCCTACTTCCCGCGCGAGGTGCCGTCCGGCCACATGGGTGTGCTGCCGTCGGCCGTCGGCTTCGACCCCGTCATCCGGCTCCAGGCGGGCGGGCTCAAGGCGGCCGAGGCGATGCTCTCCGGCCGGCACCTGCACGCGGGGGTGCCGGTGGTCGAGCTGCTGTGAGCGCCGTCGACCCGCTCGTGGCGATCGGCAGGTCGCGCCTGCTGCTCGACTCCGTGGAGCACCTCGCGGCGAGGGGGCACCGGTTCGCGGCCATCGTCACGGCTCCGCCGTCACCGGAGTACGACGTCGGCCCGGCGGAGTTCGCGGCCCTCGCGGGCCGGCTCGGGAGCGAGCTGTTCGTGGTCGAGAGGGGCGGTGTGCGCCCGGAGGTGGCGGCGGCGATCGAGGGGCACCGCCCGGCGGCGGGCATCAGCGTCAACTGGCAGTACGTGCTGCCGGGGTCGTTCCTCGACCTGTTCCCCCACGGTGTGCTCAACCTGCACCTCGGCAACCTCCCCGACTACAAGGGCAACGCCACCGTCAACTGGTCGATCCTCAACGGCGAGAACGAGATCCACGCCAACGTCCACAGGATGGCCGTCGAGCTCGATGCCGGCGACGTCATCGCGCGCGCGCCGATCCCCCTCGACGAGAGCACCTACGTGGGGGACGTGCTCGCCCGCGCCCAGGAGCTGGCGCCGGAGCTCTTCGGGCAGGCCCTCGAGCGCCTCGCCGACGACCCGGCCGCCTGCGTCGTCCAGGGGTCCACCGCGGGCCTGCGCTGCTACCCGCGGCTGCCCGAGGACGGCCTGCTCGACTGGACCCGTCCCGCGGGGGAGGTCGCGCGGCTGGTCCGGGCGTCCTCCCACCCCTACCCCGGGGCCTACAGCTTCCTCGGCGGGAGGCGCATCACGGTCTGGCGGGCGGCCGTCTCCGACCGCACCGACTTCCTCGCCGTGCCGGGGCACGTGCTCGGGCCGGGCCCTGGCTCGACGCTGCTGGTGGCGTGCGGCGAGGGGGCGCTCGAGCTGCAGGAGGTCACGCTCGGCAAGGACGCCGTCGAGCCGGCCGCCCTGACGCGCAGCATCCGGGCCCGGTTCTCCACCTCCTGACGCGCCGCGCCCCGCCGGACGGCGCACCGGGCGCCGAGACGACACGGCATACCGGCAGAATGGTGAGGTGAGCGACACCCAGGGGGCACCGGCGACGAGCGCAGCGCGCTCGCGCATGACCGGCAAGCAGCGACGCGAGCAGCTCATCGAGGTGGGCCGCAAGCTGTTCGCCGAGAAGGGCGTCGAGGGCACGACCGTCGAGGAGATCGCCGCCAAGGCGAGCGTCTCCAAGCCCGTCGTGTACGAGCACTTCGGCGGCAAGGAGGGGCTGTACGCCGTCGTGGTCGACCGCGAGATCGCCGCGCTGCTCGGGTCGATCACCGGAGCCCTGAGCACCGAGATGGGCAGCCGCGAGACGCTCGAGCGGGCGGCGCTGGCGCTGCTCGACTACATCGAGACGTCGACGGACGGTTTCCGCATCCTGGTGCGGGACAGCCCTGCAGGGCAGTCGACCGGGTCGTTCGCGAGCCTGATCTCCGACGTCGCCAGCCAGGTGGAGCACATCCTCGCCGCGGAGTTCAAGCGCCGGAAGCTCGACCCCAAGGCCGCCCCGCTCTACGCGCAGATGCTCGTCGGCATGGTCGCGCTGACCGGCCAGTGGTGGCTCGACTCGCGCAAGATGAAGAAGGCGGACGTCGCCGCACACCTCGTCAACCTGGCCTGGAACGGCCTGGCCGGCATGGAGAAGAAGCCGGACCTCGTCACCCGTCGCTAGCCGGCCGACGCAGCCGAGTCGCCCGAGGGAGCCGAGCCGGCCGAGTGGCCGACGCAGAAGATGCGGCGGAACGGGAAGACCACGCCGACCGCGGTGCGCGGGTACGCCTCGCGCAGACGGGCGTCGTACTCGGCGAGGAAGGCGGCCCGCTCCCGGGCGTCGGGGAGCGCCTCGAGGACCGGCCGCAACCCGGTGCCGCGCACCCACTCCAGGACCGGGCTCGCCTGCACGCCCTCGGGGTCCAGGACGTGCTGGTACGTCGTCTCCCACGCATCGACCACCAGCCCGGCGGCGGCGAAGAGCTCGACGTAGCCGGCCGGCTCGCCGACGGACAGCCGCTCGAGCGCCGGCCGCAGGCGGTTCGCCGCGGGGTGGGCGGCGGCTACCTCCCGCATGAGGCGGTGCGAGGGCGCGTCGAGGTTGCCCGGGACCTGCACCGCCAGCCACCCGCCGGGGGCCAGCGCCGCGGCCCAGGCGCGCAGGAGGTCGCGGTGGCCCGGGACCCACTGCAGCGTGGCGTTGCTGACGACGACATCGGGCGCGCCGCCCAGGCTCCCGAGATCCCAGGCGGACAGGTCGGCCTCCACCCACTCGACGCGGCCGTCGCGGTCCAGCGACCGCGCCGCGTCGAGCATCTGGGGCGAGGAGTCGACGCCGACCACCCGGGCGCCGGGCCAGCGGTCGGCGAGCGTGAGCGTCAGCGGTCCGTTGCCGCAGCCGAGGTCCACCACCAGCCGCGCTTCGTCGGCACCGACGCGGGCGAGCAGGTCGCCGAACGGCCGGGCCCGGTGGTCGGAGAACCTCGCGTACTGACCGGGGTCCCAGGTCGTCGTCGCCATCGCCGTCTCCCTCGTTCGAAGTATCTTGATGTCAAGATACTTGACGACGGCTAGAGTTTCCACCATGAGCCCCCAGGCGGACGACGTCGACCGGATCGTCGACGCGTGGCGACGCGAGCGCCCCGACCTCGACGTCGCCCCGCTGCACGTCCTGTCGCGCATCTCGCGGCTGGCCCGGCGGCTCGACCTCGACCGCGCGCAGGCGTTCGCCCAGCACCAGCTCGAGGGATGGGAGTTCGACGTGCTGTCGGCCCTGCGGCGCTCCGGCGCGCCCTACGAGCTGTCCCCGGGCCAGCTCATCCGCCAGACCCTCGTCACCAGCGGGACGATGACCAACCGGGTCGACCGGCTCGAGCGGCGGGGCCTGGTCGAGCGCAGCCCGAGCCCGACCGACCGTCGCGGGGTCATCGTGCGGCTGACCCCGACGGGCCGCGACACGGTGGACGCCGCCATGGCGGACCTGCTGACCCGCGAGCGGGCGCTGCTGTCCGACCTGTCCGGCGAGGACCGCGACCACCTCGCGGCGACGCTGCGCGACCTGCTGGCACCGTTCGAGTCCGAGTCGGCCCCGGCCCAGGGCTGACCCGGACCAGGTGTCAGCCGACGACCTCGGCCGCCGCGAGCCACTCCAGCTCGAGGGCGTCGCGCTCGTCGGCCACCTCGCGCAGCTGCGCGTTGAGCTCGCCCACCCGGTCGTAGTCCGTGGCAGCCTCGGCCATGGCGAGGTGGATCCGTTCCTCGCGCTCGGCCAGCCGTGCCAGCTGGCGCTCGATGCGGGCCATGTCCTTGCGTGCCTCGCGGAGCTCCGCCGGGGACGGGCCGCCCGCCGGCGGCGCAGCACTCGAGGCGGCCTGTGACGACGAGACCTGCTGTCGCGCAACGGTTTCCAGCGCCTGGTGCCGGAGCTCGAGGTACTGCTCCACTCCACCGGGCAGCTCGCGCACGTGACCGTCACCCATGAGGGCGACCTGCCGGTCGCAGACCCGCTCGAGCAGGTAGCGGTCGTGCGAGACGACGAGCAGGGTGCCGGCCCAGCCGTCCAGGACGTCCTCGAGGGAGGTCAGCGTCTCGATGTCGAGGTCGTTCGTCGGCTCGTCGAGCAGCAGGACGTTGGGCTCGTCCATGAGCAGCCGGGTCAGCTGCAGCCGGCGCCGCTCGCCACCGGAGAGGTCCGACACGCGCGTCTGCTGCCGGCCGCCGCTGAAGCCGAGGCGCTGGGCCAGCTGGGAGGCGCTGATCTCCTTGCGCCCCAGGCGGATGTACTCGCGGACGTCCTCGACGGCCTCGATCACCCGGCGGTCGGCGAACCGCTCGAGCTCGCGGACCTCCTGGGACAGGTACGCGAGCCGCACGGTGACGCCCTGCTTGCGCGTGCCGGAGGCCAGCGGCACCTCTCCGGCGATCGCGCGCAGCAGGGTCGACTTGCCCGCGCCGTTGACACCGACGATGCCGATCCGCTCCCCCGGCGCGAGGTGCCACGTGATGCGGTCGAGCAGGGTCCGGTCGCCCAGGACCACCGATGCGTCGTGCAGGTCGATGACGTCCTTGCCGAGCCGCGTCGTCGCGAAGCTCATGAGCTCCACGTCGTCGCGCGGCGGCGGCTCGTCGGCGATGAGCGAGTTGGCGGCCTCGATGCGGAACTTGGGCTTGGAGGTGCGAGCGGGCGCCCCCCGTCGCAGCCACGCGAGCTCCTTGCGCAGCAGGTTGTCGCGGCGCTCGGCCGTGACCGCCGCGACCCGGGCGCGTTCGGCCTTGGCGAGGACGTATGCCGCGTAGCCGCCCTCGTAGGACTGGACCGTCCCGTCGACGACCTCCCAGGTCGTCGTCGCGACGGCGTCGAGGAACCAGCGGTCGTGGGTGATGGTGACCAGCGCGTTGTCCGGCCGGGCACGGTGTCGCACGAGGTGCTCGGCCAGCCAGGCGACGCCCTCGACGTCGAGGTGGTTGGTGGGCTCGTCGAGCATCAGGACGGTCGGGTCGGCGACCAGCAGCCGTGCCAGCGCCAGGCGCCGGCGCTCACCGCCGGACAGCGGCCCCACCGTCGCCTCGAGGCCGCCGACGGCCTCCGCCCCGATGCCGCCGAGCAGTCCCGTGAGCACGTCGCGGATGCGCGGGTCGCCGGCCCACTCGTGCTCGGCGCGCCCGCCGAGCACGGCCTCGCGCACGGTCGACGCCGGGTCGAGCACGTCCTCCTGCGCCAGGACCCCGATGCTGGAGACGCCGGCGCGGGTGACGCGGCCGGTGTCGACCTCGCGCTGGCCGGCGAGCACCCGCAGCAGCGTGGTCTTTCCACCGCCGTTGCGCCCGACGACCCCGATGCGGTCACCTCCGAGGACCCCGAGCGAGACCTCGTCGAGGACCTGGTCCGTGCCGAGCGCCAGGGAGGCCCGTTCCACGCTGATGAGGTTGGCCATCAGCGGGCGCGCACCCCGCTGACCACGTGGGCACCGTGGGCCGGTCCGGTGGCCCGGCGCACGTCCTGGACGGTGCCCGAGGCGGTGAGCGACACCGCCAGGTCGAGCGCCGACTCGTTGTCCTCGGCGAGGAACGCGACGGTCGGCCCCGAGCCGGAGACGATGCCACCGATGGCCCCGAACTCCAGCCCGGCGTCGATGACGTCGGCGAGGGCTGGCATGAGCGAGATGGCCGCGGCCTGGAGGTCGTTGGCGAGCGCGGCGCCCAGCGCGCGGGGGTCGCCGGACCGCAGCGCCGTCATCATCTCCGGGGTCGGGGCCGGGTCGGGGACGGGACGGTCGCCACGCAGGCGGTCGCACTCGGCATACACGGCAGGGGTCGAGAGCCCGCTCTCGCTCACCGCGAGCACCCAGTGGTAGGTGCCGCGGGCGAGGACCGGCGCGAGCACCTCGCCGCGGCCGGAGGCCATGGCGGTGCCGCCGGTGAGGAGGAAGGGGACGTCGCTGCCGACCTCCGCGGCGACGTGCTCGAGCTCGGCCCGGGACGTGCCGAGGCCCCAGAGCTGGTCGCAGGCCACGAGGGCGGCTGCGGCATCGGCCGAGCCGCCGGCCATGCCGCCGGCGACGGGTATGTCCTTGCGGATGGCGATGTGGACGGGCTCGGTGACGCCCGCGGACTCGGCGAGCAGCAGGGCTGCCCGGGCCGCGAGGTTGGTGCCGTCCTCCGGGACCCCCAGCGACTGCGGCCCCGTGACGGTCAGGCCCCACTCCTCCGCAGGCGAGACGGTGACCTCGTCGTGCAGGGACACGGCGTGGAACACGGTCGACAGCGGGTGGTAGCCGTCGGGTCGGGGTGCGCCGACGACGAGCTCGAGGTTGATCTTCGCCGGGACGCGGACCGTCACGGATGACGGCGGCGCCATGGCTGAGGTCATGGCCGCCACCCTAGTAGGACGCGACCGACCCGACGTCGCCGAGTCAGGCGGGCGGAGCAGGCGGCGGCGACGGTCAGGGCTGCGACGCCCGGGGGCCGAGCTGCGGCGACCCGCTCGGGGGCAGGGCGGACCGGGCCGCGGCGATCGCGGCGAACTGCTCCACCCCGAGCTGCTCGCCGCGGGTCCGCGGGTCGATCCCCGCCGCGATGAGGCACTCCTCGGCCCGGGGGGCGGAGCCGGCCCAGCCCGCGAGCGCGGCACGGAGCGTCTTGCGGCGCTGGGCGAAGGCCGCGTCGATGCAGGAGAAGGTGTCACGCCGGGTGGCTCCGGCCACCTGCGGCTCGGGACGGCGGTCGAGCGCGACCAGACCGGAGTCCACGTTGGGGACCGGCCAGAACACGCTGCGGGGCACGGTCCCCGCGAGCCGCACCGAGGCGTACCAGGCCGCCTTGACGCTCGGCACCCCGTAGGCCTTCGATCCCGGGGCGGCAGCGAGCCGCTCGGCGACCTCGAGCTGCACCATGACGAGCACCCGGCGGATGGTCGGGAACGCCTCGAGGAAGGACAGCACGACCGGGACGGAGACGTTGTAGGGCAGGTTCGCGACCAGCGCGGTCGGCTGGGGGTCGGGCAGCTCGCGCACCTGCATCGCGTCGGCCGCAACGAGGGTCAGCCGGTCGGCCAGCCCCGGGGCGAGCCGGGCCACCGTGTCGGGCAGCGCGGCCGCGAGGGTGGGGTCGACCTCGACCGCGGTGACGTGGCCGGCCTCGGGCAGCAGGGCCAGGGTGAGGGACCCGAGGCCGGGACCCACCTCGACGACCGCGTCCTGGGGGCCCACCCCCGCGAGGCGGACGATGCGCTTGACGGTGTTGGCGTCGACGACGAAGTTCTGGCCCCACTGCTTGGTGGGCCGCACACCGAGGGAGGCCGCGATCTCCCGGATCTGGGCGGCGCCGAGGTAGCCGCTGTTCTCCGGGTCGCTCATGCCGCCGAGCCTAGGGCCCGCCCGGGGTGCACGTGCGACAGCACCCCGGACCGTGGGGTCCGGGGTGCTGTCGGGGGTGCGGGTCGCGCTCGGCCGGTGGCGGCAGGTCACCGCCCGGCGTGGCGCGGTCGCGGTCGCCGGTCAGGCGGCGCCGGCGCAGCCCCAGGGGCTCAGGCCGGCCTTGGCGTAGTACCGGTTGGCCACGGTGATCTGCTGCTCGCGCGAGGCCAGGTCGGCGCGCGGCGCGAAGTCCCCGCCACCGTTGGCCAGCCAGGACCCGTAGTCGAACTGCAGGCCGCCGTAGTAGCCGTTGCCGGTGTTGATGTGCCAGTTGCCACCGGACTCGCACTGGGCGATCCGGTCCCACATGGCGGAGTTGGCCAGGTTGAGGCCCGCGCCGGAGGTGTTGCCCGCGGAGGGGGCGGACACGGTGGGCTGCGGCTTCGTGCCGACCGCGAGGACGCGCGTCACGGGCTGCTGGGTCACCGTGCTGCTGACGACCTTCTTGCTCTCGACCTTGCCGTCGACCGTCGTGACCGAGTAGGTCACCAGCTTGGCACCGTCGGCGCCGGCGTTCACGACCTTGGTCTGCCCCGCGTAGAGGCTCGAGTCGCTCCTGCGGGTGACCGGGGCGGGGATGTCCTGGGTGTCGGTGACCTGGGTCGAGCTGACGCGCTGCACCTGGATCTTCAGGCCCTTGGTGACGGCGGTGGTGAGCGCGGGCTGGACACGGTCCTGGCCACCCAGGGTGATGCCGAGCTCGGAGAGCACGTCGGCGACGGTGCTCGCGGTCGTGGTCTCGGTGCGGTTCTTGCCGTCGGCGCGGACGGAGACGTCCTTGGGCGTGGTGACCGAGAGCGTGAGGCCCTGGCGGCCGAGGGGCATCGAGCGGGAGGCGGACAGCTTGGCCGAGTCGGCACGGATGCCGAGCTCCTGCAGCGCCGCGGCGACCGTCGTCGCGGTGGTCCAGTACTCGCGGGTGGCCCCGTCCACCGTGACGGTCAGCTTGCGGCCGTATCGCACGACGACCTTCTCGCCGTCGGACAGGGGGCTGCTGGGGGAGGGGGCGACGACGTCGTGGTCGCCGATCGTGATGTCCTCCTTCTTCAGGACATCACCCACCGTGCTGCCGAAGGCGTGGACGGTGGAGGTCTTGCCGTCGACCGAGAGGGTCACGGACTTGTCGAGGTGCGAGACGCCAACGGCTCCAGCGACGAGGGTCGTCACGACCGCGGCTTGGACGATTCGCCGAACGGGACGGGTGATCACAGTGCTCCAGAGTTCGTGCTCCCCGGGCACCGGTCCGTGACGTCGCGCCCCCAGCCGACGCCCTGTAGGGCCCCGGACAGGGGTCGAGGGAGGCTCGTCGTGGCGCCGTTTCTTCGCGGCTGACGAGCATCCCTGCTCGCGTCGTCCGGTGGTCCGACCCCGGCCAACAGTCGTCCACCATGACCCCCTCAGGGCCAAAGGTCAAATTTCGATAACGAGATGTTCAGGGTTCGGCCAAGTTCCACCCGTGGAATTCGGCAGTGTGGAATGGGCCCCACAGGCGGAGCCCCGCCCGCGCCGGCCGACCGTCACCAGGGGCCGTAGACCGCCTCGGAGTTGGCACTCAGCGCCTCGCACAGGGTCGGCACGGCGACCCCGACGACGCCCGCCATGGCGCGCACTGTGAGCGGCACGAGGTACGGCGCGTTGGGCGCTCCTCGCCACGGCGAGGGCGTCAGGTACGGGGCGTCGGTCTCGACCAGGAGGCGGTCCAGCGGCACGATCGAGAGCGCGTCGCGCAGGCCCTTGGCGTTCTTGAACGTCACCGTCCCCGCGAACGACAGGTGGTAGCCGCGCTCGACGCAGGCACGAGCCACCGCCATGTCGCCGGAGAAGCAGTGCATGACGGTGTGCTCCGGCGCACCCTCCTCGTCCAGGATCCGCAGCACGTCGTCGTGCGCGTCGCGGTCGTGGATCTGCAGCGCCTTGCCCAGGCGTTTCGCGAGGTCGATGTGCCACCGGAACGAATCCTGTTGCACACCAACGCCTTCCGGTCCGGTACGGAAGTAGTCGAGCCCCGTCTCCCCCACGACACGGATGCGCGGGTGCGCGGCCAGCTCCTCGATCTCCCGGTATGCCGCGTCGAGCGTCCCGGCCGCGGCCAGCCGGGGTGCCTCGTTGGGGTGGATGGCCACGCCGCCGAGCACCTGCGGGTGGCGGTCGACGACCTCGACCGTGAAGCGCGCGCCGGGCAGGTCGCAGCCGATCTGCACGAGCCGGTCGACCCCCACCGCCGTCGCCGCGGCGACGGCGGCTGCCACGTCGGGCGGCGCCTCGCCGTCCCGGGCGATGTCGAGGTGGGTGTGGTTGTCCACCACCGGGATCGGCAACGGGTCGGGGGCGTCCGGCACCCGTCCGTGGCCGCTGCGTCCGGGAGCGTCCTGGGGTGCCATCCGCGCGCCGCTCAGGCCGTCGGGGACGTGTCGTCGCCCGGCGGCGCGCCGCCCGGCGCGTCCGGGTCGTCGCCGGGCGCGTCCGGGTCGTCGCCTGCCGCGTCCGGGCCGTCACCGGCCGCTGCAGGCTCGTCGCCCGCCAGGCGGCGCAGCTCCTCCTCGACCACCGAGTCGTCGAGCTTGGTGAAGACCGGCGTCGGCTTGGCGACCGGCGCCCCCACGACGACAGGACGGGACTCCCAGCGCGGCGTGGCGGTGTACTCGCCAGTGATGACCGGGTAGGTGCGGTCCGCGTCCTCGGGGTCAAGGCCGGACACCTGCTCCAGCCGGGGCATCGGCATGAACTCGCCCTCGCCACCGAGCACCCGGTGCACCGCGTTCGAGGAGTGCGGCAGGAACGGCGCGAGGATCGTGTTGAGGTCGCTGACGCACTGGACGAGGGTGTGCAGCACCGTCGCGAGCCGCTCGCGCTGGTCCTCACCCTTGAGCTTGAACGGCTCGGTGTCCGTCACGTACTTGTTGACGTCGCCCACGACCCGCATCGCCTCGGCCACGGCCGCCTTGACCCGCTGGCGCGCCAGCAGGTCACCGACCGTGTCGAACGCCGCGAGCACCCGGGCCCTGACGGCCTCGTCCACCGGCTCGAGGGCGCTCGGCTGCGGGACCTCGCCGAAGTTCTTGGCCACCATCGAGGCCGTCCGGTTGACGAGGTTGCCCCAGCCGGCGACGAGCTCGGAGTTGTTGCGCTGGACGAACTCGGCCCAGGTGAAGTTGGCGTCCTGGTTCTCGGGCCCGGCCGCACAGATGTAGTAACGGATCGCGTCGGGGCCGTACCGCTCCAGGACGTCGCGGATGTAGATGACGTAGTTGCGCGACGTGGAGAACTGCTTGCCCTCCATCGTGAGGTACTCGCTGGAGACGACCTCGGTCGGCAGGTTGAGCTCGCCGAAGACGCCCGGCTCCCCACCCTTGTCACCCTTCCCGGCATACCCGAGCAGCTCGGCCGGCCAGATCTGGGAGTGGAAGGTGATGTTGTCCTTGCCCATGAAGTAGTAGGACAGCTGCTCGCCCTGCGCGCCGTCGGCGTTCCACCACTCGCGCCAGCGCTCGGGCTCGCCGAGGCGACGAGCCCACTCGACCGACGCCGAGAGGTAGCCGATGACGGCGTCGAACCAGACGTAGAGGCGCTTGCTCGGGTTGTCGCGCCACCCGTCGAGCGGCACCGGGATACCCCAGTCGAGGTCGCGCGTCATGGCCCGCGGGCGGATGTCGTCGAGGATGTTCAGGCTGAACTTGATGACGTTGGGGCGCCAGGTGCCCGACGCCTCACGACCCTCGAGCCACTCGCGCAGCGCGTCGGCGAGCGCGGGCAGGTCGAGGAAGAAGTGCTGGGTCTCGATGAACTCCGGCGTCTCCCTGTTGATCTTGCTCCTGGGATTGATGAGGTCGGTCGGCTCGAGCTGGTTGCCGCAGTTGTCGCACTGGTCGCCGCGCGCCTCGGCGTAGCCGCAGATCGGGCAGGTGCCCTCGATGTAGCGGTCCGGCAGGGTGCGGCCGGTCGAGGGGGAGATCGCGCCACGGGTGGTCTGCTCGACCATGTAGCCGTTCTTCCAGACCTGGGTGAACAGCTCCTGCGCGACGGCGTAGTGGTTGGCCGTCGTGGTGCGCGTGTAGAGGTCGTAGGAGCAGCCGAGGTCGGTGAGCTCCCCGGCGATGACCGCGTGGTTGCGGTCGACGAACTCCCGCGCCGTGATCCCCTCTTTGTCGGCCTGGACCAGGATCGGGGTGCCGTGCTCGTCGGAGCCGCTGACCATGAGCACGTCGTGGCCCGCCATCCGCATGTACCGGCTGAAGACGTCGGAGGGCACGGCGAACCCGGCCACGTGGCCGAGGTGCCGCGGGCCGTTGGCGTACGGCCAGGCGACGGCGGAGAGGACCTTGCTCATGCGACGACAGCCTGAGGACACGAGCGACGAAGGAGCGAGGCCCGGAAGGCCGAGGAGCGTGAGCGGAGGAGGGAGCTCATGCGGGAATCCTAGGGGTGGCCACCAAACCGGTTTCGGCGACGTCGGATCGCCCGTTTCCCGCCAAACGGTTCCGCTGGGGCCCTTGTGCCCGGGAGCAGGGCGCCCATCGCGCGAATCGGTTCCTCGAGGGCTCGTCTCGACCGCACCTGTGGACAGTGGGCGGCGCGGGCGTCCTGGTCCGCCACTCTGGCCGGGTGTCCCGAGCAGACATGAACCGCAGGCCGCACCTGGAGCCGAGGGCGCCGTTCACTCGTCAGCAGGCACTGCGCGCCGGACTCACGGATCGCGATCTCCGCGGGCCCGCCTTCACCCAGCTGTACTGGGGCGTGTACATCGCCGCGAGCGTCGAGGTCACCTTGGTCGTCCGCGCCCTGGCGGCGCTCATGGTGGTCCCGAGCGGGTCGGTCGTGAGCCACCACAGCGCAGCGCGCCTGTGGGGTGGCGCGCCGCCGGAGTCCGGAGAGGTGCACGTGACCGTCGCGGGCGGCGTGCGACAGAAGACGCGCGGCATCCGACCGCACCGCGTGAAGGTGCTTCCGCCGACTGTGACTCGACACGGGTTGCGCACCACGTCACCCGAGCAGACGTGGCTCGACATGGCGGGGTGCTGCGACCTCGTCCAGCTCGTGACCTTGGGCGACTCGCTCGTCCGGGCCGGATCAACCACACCCGCCCGTCTGGTGGCGACCGTGCCGGGCGGGGGCGGGAAGCGGCTGCGGCTCGCCCGGCGCGCGGCCGGCCTGGTCCGGGAGAAGGTCGACTCACCCATGGAGAGCCGGCTGCGCCTGCTCTTCGTCCTGGCCGGGCTGCCGGAGCCGGTCGTCAACTTCGACGTCGTGGACGCGGGCGGCCACAGCAGGTATCGGCTCGACCTGTCCTTCCCGGCCCAGCTGCTCGCGTTCGAGTTCGAGGGGCGGCAGCACGTGGACGTCGTGGACCAGTGGGAGAGCGACATCGTGCGACGCGAGGACCTCGAGGCCGAGGGGTGGCGGTTCGTGCTCGTGACCTCGTCGAAGCTCTATGCGGCGCCCGCTGACGTCCTCGCCCGAATCCTCGCCGCGATGGTCGACCGCGGCGTGCCGGTGCCCCGACGCGTGCGGTCCGAGTGGAGGCGCTTCTTCGTGGGGGCGTCGGACATCCGCTGACGCCCTGGTCGAACGGAGGTTCGCAGGGGACTGCTCCGCGCGCTGGGCATGGGCGCCCGCCCGCCAGACGGGCCCGCGTGGAACCCATTCGCGTGCCACCCCACCGGCCTACCCGCCAAACGGGCCCGCGCGGAACCGATTCGCGTTCCACCGCACCGACCCATCCGCCAGACGGGCCCGCGCGGAACCGATTTCACGCAGAGGTCCGCCGGCGGGTCAGTCGCGTTGACCCAGCCCGGCGTCGCGGGCGCGGATGATGACCTCGGCGCGGTCGGTGGCCTGCAGCTTGGACAGGATCGCGGAGACGTTGTTGCGCACCGTCTTCGGCGCCAGGAACAGCTCGGCGGCGATCTGCGCGTTCGACCGGCCGGCCGCGATGAGGTCGAGCACCTCGCGCTCCCGCTCGGTCAGCATCGGGAACTCGGTCGCCGTCCGGGCCGGCGAGGGCGAGAGCAGCTCCCCGATCCGCGACGCGAGCGACGCCCCGAAGACCACCCCGCCCGCGTGGACGGCGGTGATCGCGCGTGTGACCTCCTCCTGTGACGCCCCCTTGACGAGGTAGCCGCGCGCGCCGGCCCGCATGGCCGACAGCAGGGTCCCGTCGTCCTCGCCCATGGTGAACACGAGCACCCCCACCGACGGGTCGGCCGCGAGCAGCCGCCGGGTCGCCTCGATGCCGTTCACCTCGGGCATCTGGATGTCCATGACGACGATGTCGGGCCGGTGCTCGGCTGCCAGCGCCACCGCCTGCGCGCCGTCGGCCGCCCGGGCCACCACCTCGATGTCGGGGTGCGGCTCGAGCAGGGTCGCGAGCCCGTCGCGGAACACCGGGTGGTCGTCCGCGATCAGCACCCGGATCCGCGCGCCTCCCGGGCTGCCGGCGCCGCCAGTCGTGCCGCCGGCCACGCCACCCTCCCCCGACGCCGTGCCGTCCCCACTCATCCCGCCCCCTGCCCGACGGGCAGCCAGGCCCGCACCGTGGTGCCGCCACCGGGCGGGCACACCACCTCGTACCGTCCGCCGAGCTCGTCCACGCGCTCGCGCAGCGACCGCAGCCCGACCCCGGCCACGACGTCCTCGGCGATGCCGCACCCGTCGTCGGCGACCTCCACCGCCAGGTCCCCGGGGCCCGTGGCGAGCCGCACCGTGGCCGAGGCCGCGCCCGCATGCCGGGCGACGTTGGCCAGCGCCTCCGAGACGATCCGGTATGCCGCGACCTCCACCGCCGCGGGCAGGTCCCCCAGCGCCGTGGGGTCGGCGTCGACCACGACGTCGAGGCCCCCGGAGCGGGCGCGCTCCGCCTGCTGCTGCACCGCCGCCAGCAGCCCCAGGTCGTCCAGCGCCGGTGGCCGGAGGCCGTGGACGAGCCGCCGCACGTCGGCGAGCGCCTCTGTGATCTCCGCCCGCGACTGCACGACGAGCCGGTGTGCGGTCTGCGGGTGGGTGGCCACCGCGTTGCCCGCGGCGTCGAGCCGCATCGCCACCCCGCCGAGCACCGGGCCGAGGCCGTCGTGCAGGTCCCGGCGGATCCGGCGCCGGTCCTCCTCGCGCGCGAGCACGAGCTGCTCGCGCGACTCCTGCAGCTCCCGAGCCAGCAGGCTCGCCCGCACGGCGGTCGCCGCCTGCCGCACGACGTCGAGCAGCAGGGCCTGGTCGCGCCGCGAGAGCATCCCCCGGATGCCGCCGTCGGGCAGCTCGAGGGTGCCGATGCGCTCGGCGCGGTAGGAGATCGGGAAGGTCCGGGTCTGCGACGGACGCGTCCCGTGGGTCGCAGCCAGGCCCTCACCGCCACGGCCGAGCACCTCGACCCGCACGTACGCCACCCGGAACGCGTCGGCCACCGCCTCGGCGAGCGTCGGCAGCTGCTCCTCGAGCCCGCCGGACTCCTCGAGCCGCGCCGCGAGCGCCGACACCACCTCGTACCGCTCGCCGCGGCGGCCGAGCAGCCGGCGCCGCACCTGCCCGGTGAGCCAGGACCGCAGCGGTCCGTATGCCGCGACGGCCAGCACCAGGACGAGCAGCGTCACCTGCCGCTCCTGGAACCGGTCCCCCAGCACCGCGCTCGCCCCGGCCAGGACGAGCAGGTCGAGTGCGACGAACGCGACCGCGATGCCGCCGTAGACGAGGGTCCCGCCGACGAGGGCGTCCACGTCCCAGGTCTGCGGTCGCACCACCCCGATCACCACCGAGGCGCTGGTGACGACGAGCGCGGTGACGAGCGCGGCCAGCCCGGCCGGCCCGCCGACGTCCAGCAGGGTGACGCCGCCGGCCAGCAGGCAGACGAGCGCGGCCCAGAGCAGCCAGCGCAGCTGTGTTCGCTCGACGCCCTGCGCGCGGGAGTGCCGGGCGAACACCACCGCCGCGGACAGCGGCAGGGCCAGGAGCGTGACGACCTGCGCCACCCGCAGCGCCGCCTGGGCGACCCCGACGGGCACGGGCACCGCCAGCTGCGGCAGCAGGCGGACGACCTCGGCGGGCAGACGGTCCTCGTAGACGGCCGGGTCGGGGGCCAGCATGAGCACCAGCGGCAGGACGAGCGACATGCCGACCGCCCCGACAGCCACCGGCCGCCAGCGTCCCTCCGGCAGCTGCCCGGTCGGGTAGAGCACGAGCAGCACGGGCAGCGCCACCAGCAGCAGGGACCCTGCCTCCGACACGAACCAGTACGCCGGCCCCACGAGCGGCGGCACCGGGTCCTGGCGCAGGCCCCACACGGCATACGCGGAGCACAGCCCGTCGAGTGACCAGAACAGGCCGGTCGCCTCGAGCCCGATGCCCACGCGGTGCCGTGGTCGCTGGGCGACGATGACGGCGCCGCACAGGCCGACCAGCGCGCCGACGAGGGCGGAGCCGAGGCCGCGGTCGGAGACGTAGCGCGCACGGTCGGCGTCGGTGGCGGCGGCGTCGAGCACGCCCGTGACCACGACCACGACGGCGAGGACGGCGCCCAGCAGCACCGGCACCGCGATCGCGCTGCGGCGCAGCGCGGGCGGGCTGACGGCGTGGGCGGTCACGGCGCCAGTGTGCCCGCGGGGGTGTCCCGGTGTCAGGGGATCGGTGTCCCGTCCCCACGGGACACGGGAACGGGACGCAGGTCGGGACACCGCGCCCTGCCGCCCGGGTCGCCGGGCGCCGGAGAGTTCCGGCAACGGCACCACCCCGGTGCCCACCAGCGAAGGAAACCACCATGGCACTCACCCAGACCCCCGCCCCGGCCCGGTCCGACGTCCGCTCCGGCCACGACGACGCCACCACGCAGCCGCACTCCCGGCCCTACCTGCGGCACGGCACGCTGCTCACCGTCGGCGCCGTCGCGTGGGCGAGCATGATCGTGGCCTTCGGGTTCGACGGCGACGGTCCCGGCTACCAGTACGGCCACAACGCCGGCGCCTTCCTCTTCCAGCTCGGCGTGCTGGCCCTGCTCCGGGTCCTGTGGCGCACCAAGGCGATCGGCGACGGGCGGCTGGCGCGGTTCGTGCTGCGGGCCGAGGCCGTGGCGCTGTCGGTCGCGGTCGTCTCGACCCTGTCGGACTTCTTCGGCATCACGAACCTCGACAACCCGGTGTCGCTCGCGATCGACATGTTCTGGCCGCTGTCGATGCTCGGCATGTTCCTCATCGGGATCCGGATCGCGGTCGCCGGCCGGTGGCAGGGCCTGTCGCGGTTCTACCCGGTGGTCGCCGAGAGCTGGGCCGTCGTCACCGTCCCGACCCTGGGCGTCTTCGGCCCGGGCGTGGCCCGCTGGGTCGGCGCCGCCCACCTCCTCGTCGGGTATGCCGTGCTCGGCCAGGTCGTGGCCCGCAAGACCGCGCAGGACGAGGCCTGAGGCGCAGGACCTGCTCGGGGACGGCCCGGGGACGGCTCGGGGACGGCTCGGGGACGGCTCGGGGC
>NZ_JBHUYG010000063.1:0-25432 GCF_042668795.1 Pedococcus sp. NPDC057267
CGTCCTGGGCGCGGCCCCCGCCGGGCCGGCGAACGGCACCGACGCGCTCGTCGCCAGGCTCGATGCGCACGCGGCCGCCGTGGCTCCGCGCTACCTCGAGCACGTCCGCGCGGTCGTCACCGCACTGTGCGAGCCGCCCGCTGCAGACTCGCCCGGTCCCGGCTCGCCCGGTCCGGACCCGACCGGGCAGGCGTCGCCGTGAGCGCGGGGTGGGTGGCCGCGGGGGTGCGCGCCCGGGCCATGGGCCGGCGCCGCCTGGGACGGCGCGGCACCGGGGTGCTCGGGTCGAGCCCCTCGCTCGAGGCGGCGCTCGTGACGCTCGCCGGCACGGCATACGGCCGCGAGGTCCGGTCCGGACAGGACCTGGCGCAGGCGCAGCGGGGGGTGACCGCCACGTGGCTGTGGAACGTGCGGGTCCTCGCGGGGTGGGCGCCCCGGTCGGGCGTGGCGCTGCTGCGCCCGCTGGTGGCCCCCCTCGAGGTCGCCGACACCGTCGACCACCTCCGGGCCCTGGCCGGGCTGGGGGGTCCCCCGCCGTACCGGCTGGGTGGGCTCGCCACCGCCTGGCCCCGGCTCGCCACGACGACCAGCGCGGCCGAGGTGCGGACGGTGCTCGCGGCCTCCCCCTGGGGCGACCCCGGCGACGACGAGCCGCGCGGGGTGGGACTCGCCATGCGGGCTGCCCTCGCCGACCGGGTGGTGGCGCGCGTCCCCGTGGCGGCCGCGTGGGCCGCTGGCGCCCTCGCCCTCGTCGCCGCGGGGCTGCTGGCCGCGGAGGCCGCGCCGCCGGCCGGGTACCGGACCTCGGCGCAGCGGGTGCTCGGGCGGGCCGCGACGGCAGCGGGCGACCTGCCCTCGCTGCGACGGTCGCTGCCGCGCACTGCCGCCTGGGCGCTCGCCGGGGTCGACGGCCCCGCCGGGCTGTGGCGCGCGGAGGCCGCCTGGTGGCAGCGGGTCGAGCGGGACGCCAGGGCGCTGGTCGCCCGGCCCACCCCCGGAGCGGAGCCGGTGGTGGGCACGGTGGCCCTGCTGGCCGTCGACGCCTGGCGGGTCCGCGCCGCGCTCGAGCTGGCGTCGCGGGGCGGCGTCCCGGTGGAGGGCTTCGATGCAGTGGCGTGAGGTCCTGCACCCGGTCACGATGCAGCGCGTGGCGCTGCTGGGGCCCCGTCGCGCGCTGCGTCCCGTCCTGGCGGCCGTCGCCGACGCGGGGACGGTGCAGCTCGACCCGCCGCCCGACGACCACGCGGACGGCGCAGCGACCCAGCGGCTGCTCCGCCTCGGGCGCCCGACGGGTCTCGTGCCCGTCCTGTCCCCGGAGCCGCCGGACCTCGCGTCGTGCGAGGACGCCGGCCGGCTGGACCTCATCGCCGGCGAGGCAGAGCTCGAGGCCCGGTCCGCCGCCGCGCTCGAGCGCGGGCGCGTGGCCGCCCTCGCGGGCTGGGTGCCCACGGTGGCACTTCCGGGGCTGGCCGACCGGCTGGCGCCGCACGGCGGCGCGGTCGTGCCCCTGCCTCGACCGGCGGGCGTGCAGCCGCCGACCCTCCTGCCCACGACGGGGGCCTCCACCGACCTCACGGCCCTGGTCCGGACGTATGCCACGGTGCCGTATGCCGACGTCGACCCCACCGTGCTGGCCGGCCTGGCGTACGTCGTGATGTTCGGGATGATGTTCGCCGACGCGGGGCACGGGCTGCTGCTCGTGCTCGCCGCGGCGGCCGTCCGCTGGGGGCGCTGGCGGCGCCTGGAGCGGCTGCGGCCGGGGTGGCTGTTCCTGCTCGGAGCCGGGCTCGCCAGCACCGGCTTCGGCGTGGCGTTCGGTGAGGCGTTCGGCCCCACCCGCCTGTTGCCCGCGCTCTGGCTGCGCCCGCTGGACGAGCCCGTGCGGCTGCTGGTCGCCGGCGTCGCCGTGGGTGCCGTGCTGCTCGCCGGCGCGTACGCGCTCGGCACCGTGAACCGGTACCGCGAGGGCGGCTGGCGCCGGGCGCTCTACGCCCCCTCGGGGATCGCCGGCGCCTCCTCCTTCCTCGGCCTCGGGATGCTCGCGGGCGGCTGGTACGGCCACGTGGGGTGGCTGGCCGTGGTCGGTTCGGTGGTCGCGGGCGCGGGCCTCGTGGCGGCATACGCGGGCCTCCTCGTGGCGGCGGGCGGGGGTGGCGCCGGCGCGGCGCAGGCGGTCGTCGAGCTCGTCGACCTCGTCGTGCGGCTCGGGTCCAACCTCGTGTCGTTCGCCCGCCTCGCCGCGTTCGGGATGACCCACGCCGCGCTCGCCGCGGTCGTGTGGTCCGCGACCACGGCCCTGTGGCACGACGGCGGCGCGGCCGTGGTCGCCGCGGCGCTGGTCTTCGTCGCCGGCAACGCGGTCACCTTCGCGCTCGAGGGGCTCGTGGCCGGCATCCAGGCCCTGCGGCTGGAGTACTACGAGCTGTTCTCCCGGGTCTTCGACACCGAGGGCGTGCCCTTCCGGCCGTGGCACGTCCCGTTCGCCACCCAGGAGGCCTGATGCCCGCTCCCCTGCTCCCAGCCCTGCCCGCCCCCGTGCTGCTCCTCGCGCTCTGGCTCCTCGTCCGGGCCACGCGCTCCGGTGCCGGGCGCCGCGTCCGCTGGGTGCTCGCCGCCAACGTGGGCGCGGTGCTCGCGGCCGCGACGGTGCTCCTCGTCGCGGTCGGAACCGCCCCCAGCCAGGCCGCTCCCTCCCAGGGCTCGCTCGCGGGCGCGTCGCAGGCGGTGGCCGCCACGACGGCCGGGGGCGCCAACGGCGCCGCCCTCATCGGTGCCGCGATCGCGGTCGCCGGGTCCTCGATCGGCGCGGCGATCGCGGTCGCCTACACCGGCTCCGCGGCCCTGGCGGCGATCAGCGAGCGGCCCGAGCTGTTCGGCCGCGCGATGGTGGTGGTCGGCCTCGCCGAGGGCATCGCCATCTACGGCCTCATCATCTCGGTCATCCTCGTGGGGATGGCATGAGCGGCCCCGGCTCACCCGGCCCCTCCGGCTCACCCGGCGCGTCCGCCGCGTCCGCCGCGTCCGCCGCGTCCGGCGCGTCCGGCGCATCCGGCGTGTCCTTCTCACCCGGAGCACGCGGTGGCGCGAGTCCCGTCGGCGACGGCCCCCGGCGCCCCGGCGGCGGGCAGGGGGCGGTGGTCGCGCTCGGGTCCCCCGAGCAGCTGGCCGGCTTCGCCCTGGCCGGGGCCGCGCTCCTGCCCGCCCGGTCCGCCGCGGAGGCCGTCCGGGCCTGGGACGAGGGCCTCGACGACGCGGTGCTGGTGGTTCTCACCCCCGAGGCCGCCGCGTGGCTGGGCACCCGAACCACCTCGGCCGACCTGCCCCTCACGGTGGTGGTCCCGGGGTGAGCGCCACGACCGTGCAGACCACCCGCGCCGGGGCGGCCCTTCCCGCCGGGCTCGACCCGCTGCGCGAGGCGCTGCTGCGGGCGGCCCGCGCGGAGGCCGAGCGCCTCGTCGCCGACGCCGACGCCGACGCGGCCGCGGTGCTCGCGCAGGCTCGGGCCGAGGTCGACGCGCGCCTGGAGGAGGCACGGGCGCGGGGCCGGGCCGAGGCCCGGGAGCAGCTCGAGGCCGCTGCCGCAGCCGGGCGGCGCGCGTCGCGGGAGCGGCTGCTGCGGGCGCAGGGACGGGTCCACGCGGAGCTCGTCGCACGGGCGCGCGACCTGGTGGCGGACCTCCTCGCCGACCCGGCGCGCCGACGGGGGCTCGAGGTGCGGCTGCGCGCCCGGCTCGGGCCGGGCGCCGTGGTCGACCCCACGGCGGACGGTGGGCTCGTCGGGTCGGACGCGTCCGGGCGCGCCGTCGACGCCTCGGTCGCGACGCTCGTCGAGGACGCCCTGGCCGGCCTCGACCTCGCGGACCTGTGGACCCCACCGTGACCGCGGTCGCGGCCGGTGCGGGTGCACCCGGGCTCCCCGCTGGGGGTGGGGACGTCGCCACGGGTGCGACCGTCGTCCGTGTCAGCGGGCCGCTCGTCGTCGTCGAGGGGCTTGCGGGCGCCGCCATGTCCGACCTCGTCTCGCTGGGCGAGGACCTCGTGCCCGCCGAGGTGGTGGAGATCCGCGACGCCACGACGACCCTGCAGGCGTACGAGTACACCGGTGGCCTGCGGGTGGGCGCACCGGCGTCGCTGCTGGGCCGGCCGCTGTCGGCGTCGCTCGGACCGCACCTGCTGGGCGGTGTCTTCGACGGGCTGCTGCGCCCACTCGATGACGCGCCGACCTGGTTGGGCACGGGCGCCACCGCGCAGGCACGGGACGACCCCGTCGACTGGGAGCCGGAGGTGGCCGCAGGGGCGACGGTCGGCCCGGGCGAGCGCGTCGGCGTCGTCCACGACGGCGGCCTGCTCGAGCACCGGGTCCTCGTGCCGCCCACCGCGTCCGGGGTCGTCACGGACGTGCGGCCCGCCGGCCCGGTGGGGCGGCACGACCCCGTCCTGCGTGTCGGCGGGGCGCCCGTGGCGGTGACGACGACCTGGCCGGTGCGCCGTCCCCGGCCCGTGCTCGAGCGCCTGCCCGCGACCGAGCCGCTGCTCACCGGGCAGCGGGTGCTCGACGCCGTGTTTCCGGTCGTGCGCGGCAGCACCGTGGCGGTCCCGGGCGGCTTCGGCACCGGCAAGACGGTGCTGCTGCAGCAGATCGCGAAGTGGTGCGCCGCCCAGGTCATCGTCTACGTCGGCTGCGGTGAGCGCGGCAACGAGATGGCGGACGTGCTGGGCGAGCTCTCCGCGCTGACCGACCCCGCGACCGGGCGCCCCCTTGCGGAGCGGACGGTCATCCTCGCCAACACCTCGAACATGCCGATGATGGCCCGCGAGGCGAGCATCTACAGCGGCGTCACCGTCGCGGAGTACTTCCGCGACATGGGCTACGACGCCGTGGTCGTCGCCGACTCGACCTCGCGGTGGGCCGAGGCGCTGCGCGAGTTCGCGTCGCGCTCCGGGGCGCTGCCCGCCGAGGAGGGGTACCCCGCCGGGCTCTCCTCGGCACTGGCCGCGTTCTACGAGCGCGCCGGGCGCGTGACGACGCTCGGCGGCGGGCACGGGTCGGTCACCATCGTGGGCGCCGTGTCACCTCCTGGCGGCGACACGACCGAGCCCGTGACCGCCCACACCGAGCGCTTCGTCCGCGGGGTGTGGAGCCTGGACCGCGACCTGGCGTATGCCCGCCACTACCCCTCCGTGGGATGGGCCGGGTCCTTCTCCCGCGACGCCGACCTCGTCGGCTGGTGGTGGGCCCGGAACGGTGACCCGGGGTGGAGCCGGCGACGCGCCCGCGTGACCGGCATCCTGGCCGAGGCCGACCGCCTCGGGGAGCTCGCGGCCCTCGTCGGGGTGACGTCGCTGTCGGCGCACGACCGGGTGGCCCTGCTCGCCGGCCGGCTCGTGCGCGAGGGCGTGCTGCAGCAGAGCGCGGGCAACTCCCTCGACGAGTACTGCACGGCGGCCAAGGCGGCGGCGCTCGTGGAGGCGGTGCTCGACACCGTGGACGGCTGCCTGCGACTCGTCGACGAGGAGTCCGTCGACCCCGGTGCGGTCGAGGAGGCGGACCTGTCACCCCTGCTGCGGGCGGCTGCCGAGACCGGGCCGGACGACACGGCGGCCGTGGCGGCACGACGCGACCTGGTGCTGGCCACCCTGGCGGCGCTGCGATGAGCGCGCCGTCGGGCTCGCCCCCGGGCGCCGGAGCCGGTGCCGGGCTGCCGGTGCTGCACCGGGACATCACCGACCTGCGTGGCCCCCTGCTCGTCGTCCGTGGGGCGGACGCCGTGGGGTGGGACGAGTACGTGGTCGTGCGACCCGCGGCCGAGGGCGCGTCCGGCGGTGTCCCCGACCGGCACGGCGTGGTGCTCGAGGTGAACCGGGACCTCGCCGTGGTGCAGGTCCTCGAGGGCACCGAGGGCTTGCGCCCGGGCAGCACCTCCGTGCGGTTCACCGGCCACCCGTTCCGCGTGCCGGTGGGCGAAACGTGGCTGGGCCGGGTGTGCAACGGCCGCGGCGAGCCGCTCGACGGCGGCCCCCCGGTCACCGGGGCGGCCTCGCGTGCGGTGGCGGGCGCACCCCTGAACCCGACGCGTCGGCAGCCGCCGGCCGAGCCCGTCCTGACGGGGGTGTCGGCCATCGACGCCCTGACCACGCTGGTGCGCGGGCAGAAGCTGCCGGTGTTCTCGGCCGCAGGCCTGCCGCACCTCGAGCTGGCCGCACAGGTCGCGGCCCAGGCGAGCACCGGCGGCCAGCCGTTCAGCGTCGTCTTCGCCGGGCTCGGCCTGACCCACGCGGACGCCGACACCGTGCGCGGCACCCTGGAGGCGCGGCTCGGCGCCGGAGAGCTGGTCCTGCTCCTCAACACCGCGGACGACCCGGTCGTCGAGCGGGTCCTCACGCCGCGGATCGCGCTGACGGTGGCCGAGCACCTCGCCTTCGACCGCGGCCGGCACGTCCTCGTCGTGCTCGCCGACATGACCAGCTACGCCGAGGCGGTGCGCGAGGTCTCCTCGGCGCGCGGCGAGCTGCCCGGCCGGCGGGCGTACCCGGGCTACCTCTACAGCGACCTCGCCTCGCTCTACGAGCGCTGCGGCCGGGTCGTGGGGATGCCGGGGTCGGTCACCGTGCTGCCGGTGCTGACGATGCCGGCCGCCGACATCACCCACCCGGTGCCCGACCTCACCGGCTACATCACCGAGGGGCAGGTGGTGCTCTCGCACGAGCCGCACTCCCGCGGGATCTACCCGCCCGTCGACCCCCTGTCGTCGCTGTCCCGGCTGATGCGGCGTGGCGTCGGACCGGGCCGGACGCGCGAGGGCCACGCCGAGGTCGCGGCCCAGCTGATCGCCGCCCTGGCGCGCGCCCGGCAGGTGCGCGAGCTGTCCGAGATCGTGGGCGCCGACGCGCTCAACCGCACCGACCGCCTCTACCTGCGCCTCGAGGCGGCCTTCGAGCGGCGGCTGGTCGACCAGGGCCGGCGCGAGCCGCGGTCGCTCGACGCGACCCTCGACCTGTGCTGGACGGTGCTGCGCACGCTGCCCCGCTCGGAGCTGACCATGCTGTCGAGCGACCTGCTCGACGCCCACCTCGAGACGACCCCACCCGCGGGCGGCGACATCGGAACCGTGGCCGGTCCCGGCTTCGGTCCCGTGGCCGGCCCCGGCGACCTCGTCGACGCACACGTCGAGACCCAGGGCGCAGCGCCCGGCGGCGGCTCGGGGGGCTGAGGTGCACGGAATCCGCGGCGTCCCACCGGGCCGGGCCGGGAGGCTCTGGCTGCGCCGGCGGCTCGAGGTGGCCACGCGCAGCCGTGAGCAGCTCGACCGCACGCTGCACCTCATCGAGCTCGAGCGGCACCGGCTGCTCGCCCTCGAGGAGGCGCACGGTGACGACTGGCACCGGGCCTGCGCGGAGGGAGCCACGTGGCTGGCCCGCGCCGCGGTGCTCACCGGGCGCGACGGCATACGCACCGCCACACCACCCGCCTCGCTCACCGCCGAGGTGGGCTGGGCGACCACCGCGGGAGTGGTCCACCCGCTCGAGGTGACGGTCGCGCGCGCGGGCGCGCCGCAGGCCACCCTCCTCGCGAGCTCGGCCCTCGCACCCGCCCGCGACGCGTACGAACGCGCCCTGGCCGCCGGGGCCGCCCTGGCCGGCGTGCAGGCCGGGCTGCGCAGCCTCGAGCGGCAGGCGTCCGCGACGCGGCGGCGGCTGCGCGGGCTGGACAAGCGCTGGATCCCCCGGCTGCGGCAGTCGTTGCGCGAGCTCGAGGCGGCCCTGGAGCAGGGCGAGCGGGAGGACCGGGGCCGCCTGCGGGGCAGCGCCGGCACGGCCTTTGGTCCCTAGTGGGGCCACCGGGACGCCGGGGATGGTGGGTCCATGGCCTCGTCGACCGTGGACGCCTCGACCCCCGCCACCGCCCGACCCGAGGTGGTCACCGAGCCGCGGACCGAGCCCCTGGTCGGCGACTGGGCCCAGCAGCGCCGGCACTTCACGTGGGAGTCGGCCCGCGCGCAGCTCGACGGGCTGCCGGGCGGGCACCTCAACATCGCGCACGAGGCGGTGGACCGGCACGCGACCGGACCGCTGGCCGACGCGGTCGCCCTGCGCTGCCTGCACCGTGGGGCGCCCACGACCGAGCTGACGTACGGCGAGCTGTCGCGCCGGACCGACGTCTTCGCGGCCGCCCTGCGGGCCACCGGGGTCCGGGCCGGCGACGTGGTGGCGACGCTGCTGCCCCGGGGCGAGGAGCTGTACGTCACCGTGCTCGGGACGCTCAAGGCGGCTGGGGTGCTGTCCCCCCTCTTCCCGGCCTTCGGCCCCGAGCCCGTCCGCGAGCGGCTGTCCCTGGGCCGCGCACGCGTGCTGGTCACCGACGCGGTGTCGTACGAGCGCAAGGTCGCGCCGTTCCGCGGCACCCTGCCGCACCTGGCGAGGGTGGTCGTCGTCGACACCGACGACCCGCCGCCCGGCACCGTCGCGTGGAGCGAGCTCGAGCGCCTGGGTGCGCAGGACCTGGTCGCCCACGGCACTCACCGGCCACTGACGCGCCCGGACGACCCGGCGCTCCTGCACTTCACCAGCGGCACGACGGGACGCCCCAAGGGCGCGGTCCACGTGCACGAGGCCGTCGTCGCCCACCACGCGACCGCCCGCCTCGTCCTGGACCTCAGGCCCGGCGACACCTACTGGTGCACCGCCGACCCGGGCTGGGTGACCGGCATGTCCTACGGCATCATCGGGCCGCTCACCCGGGGCGTCACGGTGGTCACCGACTCCGCCGACTTCGACGCCCGGCGGTGGTACCAGGTGCTGCAGGACGAGCGGGTCACGGTGTTCTACACCGCGCCGACGGCCCTGCGGATGCTCATGCGCCAGGGCTCCGACCTCGCCCACGAGTACCGGTACCCGGCGCTGCGCCACGTGGCCAGCGTGGGCGAGCCGCTGAACCCCGAGGCGGTGCTGTGGGGGCTGGAGGCGTTCGGGCTGCCGGTGCACGACACGTGGTGGCAGACCGAGACCGGCGCGATCATGGTCGCGAACGTCCCCGGCACGCCCATCCGGCCCGGCTCGATGGGGCGCCCCGTCCCCGGCATCGACGTCGCGGTCCTGCAGCGGGGCCCCGACGGCCGGGCGGCCGTCCAGGACGACGCGGTGACGGTGCTGCACGACCCGGACGCCGTCGGCGAGCTCGCCGTGCGGGCCGGGTGGCCCTCGATGTTCCGCGCCTACCTCGACGACCCCGAGCGGTATGCCCGCGCCTTCGCCGACGGCTGGTACCTCACCGGTGACCTCGCGCGGATCGACGCGGACGGCTACGTCTGGTTCGTCGGGCGTGCCGACGACGTCATCAAGTCGGCGGGCCACCTCATCGGCCCGTTCGAGGTGGAGAGCGCGCTGATGGAGCACGAGGCCGTCGCCGAGGTCGGCGTCATCGGCAAGCCGGACCCGCTGGCCGGAGAGGTCGTCAAGGCGTTCGTCACGCTGCGCGCGGGGTACGAGCCGACACCGCGCCTCCAGCGCGAGCTCATCTCCTTCGGGCGGCACCGCCTCGGCTCGGTGGCCCCGCGCGAGGTCGAGTTCGACCAGGACCTGCCCCACACCCGCAGCGGCAAGGTGATGCGGCGGCTCCTGCGGGCCCGTGAGCTGGGCCTGCCCGAGGGCGACCTGTCGACCGTGGAGACCCCGTCGTGAGCCGCCGCGCGGGCACGGCGGACGCCCAGCACGAAGGCTCCGCGGCGCGAGCGAAGGCGTCGTCCGCGGGCACCACGATTACCGCGACCGACGTCCGGGGCCACGCCGAGGCGGTGGCGATGCTGCGCGGGATGATCCGCATCCGCCGGTTCGAGGAGAAGTGCGCGGAGCTGTACAGCGCCAGCCGGATCCGCGGCTTCCTGCACCTGTGCATCGGCGAGGAGGCCGTCGCCGTCGGGGTGGTCGGCGCCCTCGAGGACACCGACGCCGTGGTCTCGACCTACCGCGAGCACGGCCACGCCCTGGCCCGCGGGGTCCCCATGACGGCGCTGATGTCGGAGATGTTCGGCAAGGCCACCGGCTGCAGCCACGGACGCGGCGGCTCGATGCACCTGTTCGACACCTCGCGCCGGTTCTTCGGCGGCAACGCGATCGTCGCCGGCGGGATCCCGCTCGCCGTGGGCCTTGCCCTCGCCGACCGGCTCCGAGGCAGCACGGCGGTCACTGCCTGCCTGTTCGGTGACGGCGCGTTCGCCGAGGGCGAGTGGCACGAGAGCGCCAACCTCGCCGCGCTGTGGCACCTCCCGGTCCTCTTCTGCTGCGAGAACAACCGGTATGCCATGGGCACCGCCCTCGCGCGCGAGCACGCCGAGACCGACCTCGCCGCCCGCGCGGCGGGGTACGGCATGGTGGCGTGGGCCGTCGACGGGATGGACCCGGTCGCGGTGCGCGACGCGACGACGCGCGCCCTGGCATACGTCCGCGACAGCGGCGCCCCGTGCTTCCTCGAGCTGCGCACGTACCGCTTCCGCGCGCACTCGATGTACGACCCCGACCTGTACCGGGAGAAGACCGAGGTCGAGGACTGGCGCCACGCCGACCCGATCCCGGCGCTGACGGCCACGCTGACCCGCACGGGTGCGATCTCCACGGGGGACGTCGACGCCTGGGAGGGCGAGGTCGCCGCCGAGCTCGCCGCCGCCATCGCGGCCGCCGACGCGGCACCGGTGGAGCCGGTCGAGGACCTCGAGCGCTACCTCACCACCGAGCCCGACGTCGGCGGCGCGGACGCCGCCGACCCGGGTGTCGTCGCGCCGGGTGTCCTCGCGCCCGGTGCGGCCGGGCCGGGCTCGTCCGGGAGCGCGTCGTGACCCGGCGGGCGGCCACCGCAGCGCGCCGCGCACCGCGGTCGGGGCACGGCGACAGCGCCGGAGTGGGCGCTGCACCCGCCACGACGACGTACCGCGAGGCGCTGCGGGCCGCCCACCGCGAGGCCATGCAGCGCGACCCGCGGGTCTTCCTCGTGGGCGAGGACGTGGGCCGGTACGGCGGCTCGTTCGCCGTCAGCCTGGGGCTGCTCGAGGAGTTCGGCGAGGACCGGGTGCGCGACGCGCCGCTGTCCGAGGCGGCGTTCACCGGTGCCGGGATCGGGGCCGCCATCAACGGGATGCGGCCGATCGTCGAGATCATGACGGTCAACTTCAGCCTGCTCGCGCTCGACCAGGTGCTCAACAACGCGGCCACCCTGCGGCACATGTCGGGCGGGCAGCTGTCGGTGCCGCTGGTGATCCGCATGACGACCGGGGCGGGGCGCCAGCTCGCCGCCCAGCACTCGCACAGCCTCGAGGGCTGGTACGCGCACATCCCCGGCATCCGGGTCCTCGCCCCGGCGACTGTCGAGGACGCGCGCGGCATGCTGTGGCAGGCGCTGCAGGACCCCGACCCGGTCGTCATCTTCGAGCACGGGTCGCTCTACAACCTCTCCGGGCCGCTCCCCGACCCGCCACCCGTCGTCGACATCGCCCACGCGGCGGTCCGCCGACCCGGCACGGACGTGACGGTCGTGGCGTACGGCGGCTGCGTCGGCAAGGCCCTGACCGCAGCGGACCTCCTTGCCGCGCAGGGGATCAGCGCCGAGGTCCTCGACCTGCGCGTCCTGCGCCCGCTCGACGACGCCGCCCTCGCCGCGTCGGTCGCCCGCACCCACCGCTGCGTCGTCGTCGACGAGGCCTGGCGTACGGGCAGCCTCGCCGCCGAGGTGTCCGCCCGCGTCATGGAGCAGTCGTTCTGGGAGCTCGACGCCCCGGTCGAGCGGGTCTGCTCCGTCGAGGTGCCGGTGCCCTACGCGCAGCACCTCGAGCGGGCCACGCTCCCCCAGCCGGAGACGATCGTGGAGGCGGCGGTCCGGGCGGTGGGACCCCGTGGGTGAGTTCCGTATGCCGTCCCTCGGCGCCGACATGGAGGAGGGCATCCTCCTGGAGTGGCTGACCAAGCCGGGTGCCAGCGTGCACCGCGGCGACGTCGTTGCCGTGGTCGAGACGCCCAAGTCGGCGGTCGAGGTCGAGACGTTCGAGGACGGGGTGGTCTCCGACCTGCTCGTCGAGGAGGGGCAGACCGTCCCGGTGGGAACCGTGCTGGCGACGCTGGCGCCCGTCGGCGAGGCGGCAGCACCCGCGGGCGAGGCGGCAGCACCCGCGGCGCCTCCCCGGCCACGCGTCGCCGAGGCGGCACCGCCTGTCGTCGAGGCGCCGCCGCCCGCCGTCCGGGCTCCGTCCCCCGTCGTGGTCGTGGAGGCACCGCCACCACCGGCGCCGTCGCCTCCCGCCGCGCCGGCCGTGCCCCGGCACCCCCGTGCGCCGGCACCGCCCCTGCGGCACCGCGCCCACCAGCTGGGCGTGGACCTCGGGGCCGTGCACGGCACCGGACCGGACGGCATCGTGACGCGCGCCGACGTCGAGCGGGCGGCCCGGGTCGGCGCTCCCCGGCGCAGGGTCACCCCGCTGGCCCGCCGGCTGGCAGCGCAGGCCGGGATCGACCTGGCCGGCGTCGTCGGGACGGGCACCTCCGGCGCCGTCCGTGCCGACGACGTGCGCCGCGTCCTGCTGCACCAGCCCGCACCGGCGCCGGCGCCCCCCGTCCCCGACGCCCATGCCGCCGAGGCGCGTGCCACGGACATGCGGCGCAGCATCGCGGCCCTGATGAGCCGCTCCAACCGCGACATCCCGCACTACCACCTGACCCTCACCATCGACGTCCAGGCGGCCGTGGACTGGGTTCACGCGCGCAACCGGGAGCTCCCGATGGGCCGGCAGCTCGTGCCCGCCGCCCTCCTGCTGCTCGCCACGGCGCGGGCGGCGCGGGAGGTCCCCGAGCTCAACGGGTACTGGGTCGACGACGGCTTCCGCCCAGCGAAGGACGTCGACCTCGGTCTCATCCTGTCGCTGCGCGGCGGCGGTCTGCTGGTGCCCACGATCCCCGCCGCGGACGGCCTGGACGTCGAGTCGATGATGGCCCGGATCCGGGAGCTGACGACGCGGGCCCGGGCCGGACGGCTGCGCGGGTCGGACCTGGCGCCCCCGACGATCAGCGTCTCCAACCTCGGGGACCAGGGGGCGGACACCGTCGCGGGGGTCATCTACCCGCCCCAGGTCGCGCTGGTCGGCTTCGGGGCCGTGCGCCAGCGCCCGTGGGCGGTCCACGGCCTGCTCGGGGTGCGATCGCTCGTCACCGCGACGCTGTCCGGGGACCACCGGGCGACCGACGGATCGACCGGGGCGCGCCTGCTCCGGGTCGTGGACCGACTGCTGCAGAGACCGGAGGAGCTGTGACACCCGACGAGGCCCGGACCATCCTGGGAACCACCCTGCGCGAGATCGTGCCGGATGCGGACCTGACGACCCTCCCCGCGGACGCCGACCTGCGCGAGGCCTACGAGCTGGACTCGCTCGACGTCGTGGAGCTGGTGGAGCGACTGAGCGCCCGTGCCGGCTTCCGGATCGAGGACACCGACGCGGACGAGCTGCGGTCGGTCGACCGCGCGACCGCGTTCCTCGTCCGCGGCGCGACCCACTCCTGACGCCTGCGGCACCCCCGGCACCCCCGCGCCTCCCCGACCGAGGCCGAAGCCCACGCCACGCCGCTGCAAACAACGTGCGGCGACGGCGGGACATCCGGGGCAAAGTCACGAAAAGCGTTCGTGCCCATGGTCTCCACGAGGCATGGACACCGTCCGACCCCGTGGCGTACAAAGGAGACAACCCGTCTCGACCCAGCACCATCCGCCCGGACCCCGCGGTATGCCCTCAGCGGCCGCGCGGGCGCACGACCAGGGACGCAGGCGGCGCCGGGCCGCCGGTTGGGACGGGACATGACGGACTCCGAAGAGTTCCACATCACCATCGGGCACTCCCCCGCCTCGGACGGCTGGGGCTTCGTCGGCAGCGTGAAGATCGCCGACCACGAGTGCTACCGGACACTGCGCGTCTTCCCGACGCCGACGGACGCGCTCCGCGCGACCCAGGTGGTCGTCGGCGACGTGCTGGGCGCCCTCCTGGCCGGCCAGGAGTGGCGCACCCTCAGCGACGAGGTGGGCCGCACCCCCACCAGGGCCGACCTGCGGCTCGGCCTCACCAACGCCTTCGCGCACCAGGACGGGGACCCGGGGCGAGGGTGACGAGGGCGCCGCGATGCGCTGCTGCACGGGACCTTCGGCCCTGGTGGCGGGCGTCGCGGTGCCCCAGGCTCGGGGCAGGCTGCAGGGCCCCGACCGACCGGTGGTGAGCAAGGAATGACGATCGGCGACGAGCCCGTTGTGGTCGTGGGCTGCGACGGCTCGTGGGCCTCGGGCATCGCGACCCGGGCAGCCTCCCTCGAGGCCGGACGACGCGGCGAGGACCTGGTCGTCGTGCGCGTAGCCGAGCACCTGTCCGCACGCACCGCCGGCGGCCTCCCGCTGGCCCGCGGCGACGTCCGCTCCCACGAGCTCGTCCAGCGAGCCGCGACCGAGGCGGAGGAGGCCGACCCCACCGTCCGGGTGGAGACGGTGGTCGCCCACAGCCTCGAGGACCCGTTGCTGTCGGAGCTGGCCGACCGCTCGACCCTGCTGGTCCTCGGCCGGCGCACCCGGGGGCACCACCCCTTCCGCCCGGGGTCGACCAGCGACGTGCTCGCCCGCCGGTTCGGGCGGCCCGTCCTCGTGCCGGGCCACAACGACCCGCGACCCGTGCGCCCCATGGAGTACGACCTCGGCTCGGTGGTGCCGCGACCACCGCGGGTGACCGTCGGCTTCCGGCCGGGCGTGGACTCCCCCAGGCTGCTCGCCGTGGCCGCCGACGCGGCGCTGCGCCGGGGGCTTGGCCTGCGCGTCGTCTCCTGCGTGCCGGCCGTGGGCCGAGACGTCGACCACGTCCAGCGCTCGGTCTGGGACTCCGTCCGCGCCGAGCCCTGGAACATCGTCGACGGGTGCGACGTCCGCGTCGTGCGGGGCGCGCCCGAGGTCCACCTGCTCAGCGACCTCGGCCCGGCCGACCTGCTCGTCGTGGGGGCCGGTCCCGCCGTGCGCCGCGGCGGCCTGGCCCGCGGGTCGGTGCTGCACCGGCTCCTCGACGACCCGCCCTGCGACGTCCTCGTGGTCCAGCCGCTCGCCGACCCGTTCGCCCGGCCCCTCGTCGTGCCGGCGTCCTACCCGGCGGTCGCGCACGCGGGTTGAGGTCGCGCACGCGGGTTGAGGTCGCGCAGGCCGGCTGAGCCGGTCAGGCGGCGGGCACCCCGGAGCCGTTGCCGGTCCGCGTGGCCGGCCCGGCGACGCGCGCGGGCTCACCCGGCCCCGCCGCCTCCCCCGCGGGTACGGGCGCAACGGGTGCGGGCGCGACTGGTGCGGACGCCTCGACCGCGCGGGCGTTCGCGGCGCGCCGACCCTCGCGCTCGAGGAACGAGCTGAGCTCCTCGATCGTGCTCATCAGCGGCGCGGGGAACACCACGGTCGTGTTCTTGTCGACGCCGATCTCCACCAGGCTCTGCAGGTTGCGCAGCTGCAGCGCCAGCGGGTGGGCCATCATCACGTCGGACGCCTGGCCCAGCGCGGTGGCCGCGAGCGACTCGCCCTCGGCGTTGATGATCTTGGCGCGCTTCTCCCGCTCGGCCTCGGCCTGCTTGGCCATGGCGCGCTTCATGCTCTCAGGCAGCTGGATGTCCTTGAGCTCGACCAGCGTCACCTCGACACCCCACTCGGTCGTCGTGACGTCGAGGATCTGCCGGATGTCGAGGTTGATCCGATCGGTCTCCGACAGCGTCTCGTCGAGGGTGTGCTGCCCGACCACCTTGCGCAGCGTGGTCTGCGCGATCTGGTCGATCGCGGCATACACGTTCTCGATGGCCACCACCGACTTCACGGCGTCGACGACCCGGAAGTACGCCACGGCCGACACGTCCACGCTCACGTTGTCGCGCGTGATGATGCCCTGCGACTGGATCGGCATGGTCACGATGCGCAGCGACACCCGCCGCAGCACGTCGATGACCGGGACGATGACGCGCAGGCCCGGCTCGCGCACCCCGATGACGCGCCCCAGGCGGAACAGCACCCCCAGCTCGTACTGCTTGACGATGCGCAGCGAGAGCGCGAGCAGGAGGACGACGACGAGTCCGACGACGGACAGCACCACAGCCATGCGTCCACCATGCGTCCGGCCCGCGGCACGGGAGCGGGCCCTAGGTCCCGACCTTCGCGGACCGCGCTGCGGTATGCCGCGTGCCCCTAGAGGAGGTCGACCCGCTCGTTGTCGCCCTCGTAGCGCTTCCCGGTCGCCTTGGCCTTGACGAGGTTGAGCACCTGGACGACCTTGCCGCCCGGGCTGTCCCAGTACTCGGCGCTGGTGGAGTCGACCTCGATGACGATGTTGTCGGGGTTCTCCGGGCCGCCCTCCAGCCAGGCGTCGGTGAAGGTGTCCCAGTACTTCGCCAGCAGGGCCGGGTCCGAGATGATCCGCGCCGTGCCGGACAGCGAGACCCAGCTGCCGGAGCTCGAGTAGGCGACGTTCACCTGCGGGTTGGCCTCGATGTGCGCCACCTTGTGCGAGGCGCGCTCGGAGACGAACCGCACGGTGCCGTCGAAGTCGACGTCCTGGGTGGCCATGGGGTGGCTCATGAGCCGGCCGTCGGGCGCGACGGTGGTCAGCATCGCGATCCTGACGCCGCGGACCAGCTCGGTGACCTTGGCTGCGCCTGCGTCGTCGGGACGGGGGTCGGTGTCGTGCTCGGTCACGAGGACTCCTTCGGTGGTGGCCTTTCGGTCCCACCTGCCTACCCCACCGTCGCCGGGCCCACACCTCGAGCGACCCCAACACTGCGAACGACGTCCCTCCAGTTTCACCGTACAGCGGAGTGGGGGTCTTGCGGCAAGGCCCCCGTCGTGCCGCACACTTCACGGCCGGACACCGCACCGACCGACGGAGGACCTGCGTGACCAGTCCCACCACGAGCGCTTTCGCGCTCCCGGAACGCCTTGCCGCGAAAGGCGATCCGACCCTCATCGCCGATGACGAACGCCACTTCGGCGAGATCGCCCGGACGTTGGAGGACACGCTGGCGTCGCTCTCGCGGCGCCTCGAGGAGCAGCGCCGGGCTCCCGTGCGCGCCGGGCAGGAGGCCCTCGAGCGCGACCTCGAGGTCCACCGGCTGGGCGCACGGCTGCGCGCGCTGCGCCGCTTCGGCCTCGACCTGTGCCTCGGGCACATGGTGCGCGCCGGCGACCCCGAGCCGGTGTACGTCGGCCGGCTCGGCCTGCGCGACGACGACGGGCGGCAGCTGCTGCACGACTGGCGCTCCCCCGCCGCCGAGGCCTTCTTCGGCGCGACGCACGCCAACCCGATGGGGCTCGTCAGCCGCCGCCGCTACCGCTGGACCGGCGGACGGGTCAGCGACTACTGGGACGAGGTCTTCACCGCCGAGGGGCTGCAGGGCCACGCCGCGTCCCTTGACGACCAGTCCGCCTTCCTGGCCAGCCTGGGCAGCGCGCGCTCCCCCCGAATGCGTGACGTCCTCGGCACCATCCAGTCCGACCAGGACGCCATCATCAGGGCGGGGTCGCGGGGCGCCCTCGTCGTCGACGGCGGCCCGGGCACGGGCAAGACGGTCGTGGCGCTGCACCGCACGGCATACCTGCTCTACTCCGACCCCCGGCTCGGCCACCGGCGCGGCGGCGTCCTTTTCGTCGGGCCGCACGAGCCGTACCTCGCCTACGTGGCCGACGTCCTGCCCAGCCTCGGCGAGGAGGGCGTCCAGACGTGCACCCTGCGCGACCTCGTCCCCGAGGGCGCCACGGCTCGGCCCGAGCCCGACCCGGAGGTTGCACGGCTCAAGGGGTCGGCGCGCCTGGTGACGGCGGTCGAGGCCGCGGTGCGGTTCTACGAGGAGGCGCCCGCGCAGGCGCTGGACGTCTCGACCCCGTGGGGCGAGGTGCGGCTGGACGCGGACGCCTGGGCGACCGTCCTGGACGCCCCCGCGCCGGGCACGCCGCACAACGAGGCGCGGGACGACCTGTGGGACGAGCTCACCACCATGGTGGCCGGACGCCTGGTGGCGGGGGTGGGCGACGGAGCCGCGGGCGACGGAGCCGACCAGGACCGCGGCGCACCGGTCGACGAGCGGGTGCTCGCGCGCTGCCTGCGCTCGGACGAGGGGCTGCGCGCGGCGGTGGAGCGGGCCTGGCCCCTGCTGCAGCCGACCGACCTCGTCGGCGACCTCTGGACCGTCCCGGCGTTCCTGCGCCTGTGCGCCCCGTGGCTGGAGCGCGAGGAGGTCGCGGCGCTGCAGCGGTCGCAACCGGACGCCTGGACCGACGCCGACCTGCCCTTCCTCGACGCGGCACGCCGTCTCCTCGGCGACCCGCGTGCGGATCGGGTGAGGCGCCGCCGGGAGGCGGTCCGGGCCGCCGAGCGGGAGGAGATGTCGCGGGTGGTCGACGACCTCATCGCCACCGACGACTCCGAGATGCACGTGATGTCGATGCTGCGCGGGCAGGACCTGCAGGCCGCCCTGGTGGACGACGCCGGCGTGGCCACCACGGCCCCCGACCTGCTCGCCGGGCCGTTCGCCCACGTCGTCGTCGACGAGGCGCAGGAGCTCACCGACGCCCAGTGGCAGATGCTGCTCGGGCGCTGCCCCTCGCGGAGCCTCACCGTGGTGGGCGACCGCGCGCAGGCCCGGCACGGCTTCCACGAGTCGTGGGAGCAGCGGCTCGGCCGGGTCGGCCTCGATGGCGTCAGGCCGGCGCACCTCGGGGTCAACTACCGCACGCCGCAGGAGGTCATGGCCGAGGCGGAGCCGGTGATCCGCGCCGCCCTGCCGGACGCCAACGTCCCGACCTCCGTCCGTGCCAGCGGGCGACCCGTCGGGCGCGGCCGCGTCGCCGACCTGGCCGCCGTGGTGGACGCCTGGCTCGCCGAGCACGCGGAGGGCGAGGGGGTCGCGTGCGTCATCGGCGCCCCGTGGTTCGCCGGGACGCCGCGGGTGCGGTCGTTGACGCCCGAGCTGGCCAAGGGGCTCGAGTTCGACCTCGTCGTGCTGGTCGAGCCGCAGTCCCTCGGCGACGGCATCGAGGGCGCCGTCGACCGGTACGTCGCGATGACCCGCGCCACCCAGGAGCTGGTCGTCCTGTCGGGCTGACCTACGAATCCGCCGGGGGTTGACGTCCGGTCCGCCGGGGCTGACGTCCGGTCCGCCGGGGCTGACGTCCGGTCCGCCGGTGGGGACCTTGGGCCCTTCGCTCGTATGCCGTGGGTCCGGTGTGCTCGAGCCATGCGGTCCGTGCCACGCCCGCCCGGCCGCGCGGTGCCGCGATGACGACCGTGCGGCCGGGTCCGCGCGCCACCGGACCGACGCGCCCCTGGCAGCCGGGGCCACCGACGCGCTCCGCGGTGGCCGTGGCTGCGGCCCAGCCGGCGCGCGACGTGGCCGTCCGCCTGCAGGTCGCACCGGACACCGGCCTGTCGGGCGCCGAGGCCGACGACCGCCGCCGCACGGTCGGCGCGAACGCGATCGCCTCGCACCGCGCGAGCGCGTGGGCGGTCCTGTGGCGCCAGGTGCGCTCGCCGTTGCTGGTGCTCCTGCTGGTGGCGGCCGGGGTGTCCTTCGCCGTGGGCCAGCGGCCGGACGCGGTCATCATCGGCGTCATCGTGGCGCTGTCGGTCTGCCTGGGCTTCGGGAACGAGTACCGGGCCGAGCGGGCCGCGGCCGCCCTGCACAGCCAGGTGCGCCACCGGGCCCAGGTCATGCGCGACGGCCGGCTCGGGCCGGTCGACGTCCTCGACCTCGTGCCCGGCGACGTGGTCGCGCTCCGGGCCGGCGACGTCGTCCCCTGCGACCTGCGCCTGCTGCAGGCCGTGGAGCTCGAGTGCGACGAGTCCATCCTCACCGGGGAGTCGCTGCCCGTGGAGAAGGGGACGTCGCCGGTGCCGGCGGACTCCGCCGTGGGCGACCTCACCAGCGCCGCCCTCATGGGCACCGTGGTCCACGCCGGGACCGGCCTGGGGGTGGCCGTCGCGACCGGGATGTCCACCGAGTTCGGGACGGTCGCCGCCGGGTTGGAGTCCCACGAGCTCGAGACGCGGTTCCAGACCGGGTTGCGGCAGTTCTCCATGCTGCTCGTCTGGGTCAGCGGTGCGCTCACCGCGTCGATCTTCATCGTCAACGTCGCCCTGCACCGGCCGCTGCTCGACGCGCTGCTGTTCTCCCTCGCCATCGCGGTCGGGATCACCCCGCAGCTGCTCCCGGCCGTGGTGTCCACGAGCCTGGCCGCGGGGTCGCGTCGCATGACCCGGCACAAGGTGCTGGTCAAGCGGCTCGTGTGCATCGAGGACCTCGGGGACGTCGACGTGCTCTTCACCGACAAGACGGGCACGCTCACCGACGGGCGGGTCGGGTTCGCCCGGGCCGTCCCCAGCGCCACCGGCCACGCGGTCGAGGTGCTGCGGTGGGGACTGCTGTGCAGCGACAGCCCGCAGGGGTCGTCGGGTGCCGTCGGGGGCAGCGCCCTCGACGCGGCGCTGTGGTCCACCCCCGAGGCGGCCCGCGCCGTCGGTTGGCTCGGCCGCTGGCACCGAGTCTCGTCGGTGCCCTTCAGCCACGAGACGCGGACGACGTCGGTCGTCTGCGAGAGCCCGCTCGACGGCGTCGTCGAGGTGCTCAAGGGCGCACCCGAGGCCGTCCTCGCCCGGTGCGGGCCGGTGCCGGCCCGCCTCGCCGACGCGCTCGACGCGGAGTTCGCGGCCGGCAACCGCGTCATCGCGGTCGCACGCCGGACGCCGCCGGAGGGGTCGTTCCGCCTCGAGGGCCTCCTGGTGTTCCTCGACCCGCCGAAGCGCGGCATCGACCGGTCCCTCGCCCGGCTCGAGGGCCTCGGCGTCGACGTCAAGGTGGTCACCGGTGACAACGCCGCGGTGGCGGCGAAGGTGTGCGCCGACCTCGGGCTCTCACACCCCGGCGAGCAGGACGTCATCGACGGCTCCGAGCTCGACCGCATGGACGACGCCACCCTCGCCGCGCGGATGGCCGGGACGGTCGTGTTCGCCCGGGTCAGCCCTGAGCAGAAGGCGCGCATCGTGCGCGCGCAGCGGGCGACCCGCAGCGGGGTGGCGTTCCTCGGCGACGGCGTCAACGACGCGCTGGCCCTGCACGCCGCGGACGTCGGCATCTCCGTCGACTCCGCCACCGACGTCGCCAAGGACGCCGCCGACGTCATCCTGCTCGAGAAGGACCTCGACGTCCTGGCCGACGGCGTCGTCGAGGGCCGGCGCATCTTCGCCAACACGATCAAGTACGTGATGATGGGGACGTCGAGCAACTTCGGGAACATGTTCTCGGCCGCCGGCGCCTCGGCGTTCCTGTCGTTCCTGCCGATGCTGCCCTCGCAGATCCTGCTCAACAACCTGCTCTACGACACCAGCCAGCTGGCGATCCCGACCGACGGCGTCGACGAGGAGCAGCTGCGCCGCCCCTCGCACTGGGACATGCGGCTCATCCGCCGGTTCATGGTCGTCTTCGGGCCGCTCAGCTCGGTCTTCGACTTCACGACCTTCTGGGTGATGCTGCACATGTTCCATGCCGACCCGGCCCTGTTCCGCTCCGGCTGGTTCGTCGAGTCGCTGGCCACGCAGACGCTCATCATCTTCGCCATCCGGACCCGCCGCGTCCCGTTCTTCCGCAGTGCACCGAGCCTGCCGCTCGCGGCCGCCGCGTGCGGAGTGGTCCTCACCGGGGCGGTGATCCCCGCGACGCCACTGGCGCACACCCTCGGGTTCCAGACGCTGCCCGGCCTGTTCTACGTCACGCTCCTCGTGATGGTGGCGGCATACCTGCTGCTCGTCGAGGTCGGCAAGACGTTCTTCTTCGCCGTGCTCGAGGGTGCGCCGCGCGTCGAGCGGCACCCGCGGCGGCCGGTCCGGCCGCGCCGCGTGCACCGTCGGGCATCCCGGTTCAGCACCGGTGCGCGGCTCGGCGAGGGACCGCGCGAGCACGCCGACGCGGCGTCGCGCTGACGGCGTGGTCGGACCGCTCAGGAGGACGTCGCGGGGTCGGCCCGGTTCCCACCCCGCCTCGTCCGTGCGTACGCGTGGGTGAGCGCGAGCACGGCCACGCCGACGACACTGCCCAGCACCGTCTCGACCCCTCGGTCCACCAGCAGGCCGGTCGCCGGGACGCGGTGCGCGGCCTGCCCCATGAGCAGCGCCAGCGGTGTGATGGCCAGCAGCGCGAGCCCGTAGTTGCGCCCGACGAGGAGCTCGGTCACGAACTGCAGGACGGCCACCAGGACGACGAGCCAGACACCGCGCAGGTCCAGGGCCAGCAGCGCTGCTGCCGGCAGCAGCCCCACCAGCGTCCCCACGACACGGTGGACGGCGCGGGTCAGCTGCCCCGACATCCCGCGCACGGTCAACGGCGCCACGGCGGCGACCATGGCCCAGTAGGGGTGCCCGATCCCGGACAGCACTGCCAGCCCACCGGCCAGCACGACGGCGACCGCGTCGCGGACGGGGAGCCGGGAGCGGTGCATCCGGACGGGCAGCGGCCGCGTCCGCGACCCCCGCAGCAGCCCGCCCACGGCGCCGACAGCGAGGGCGAACAGGACCGAGCCGGCCGTCACGGCTGCGGCCGGCAGGAGGTCGGCCAGCGCGTGCGGGGCCGAGGCGCACCCCCCGAAGGCGAAGATGAGGAAGAGGGAGCCCGGCGGGTGCCAGTCCTGCGCGAGCGCGAGGTGCGAGCCGGCGTATGCCACGGCGCCGGCAACGGGGACGGCCCACCAGGCGGCGTGTGCCATGGCCCCGACGAGCACTCCCAGCAGGACGGCGGCGAACAGCGCCGCACCGGCGGTCGCCTGCATGGTCGCCCTCGACAGGTGGCGGTGGTTGCGGCCGTACAGCGAGGTGAAGGCGCCGAACGCGGCATACGGTGACCACTCCGGGCGCCCGGCGAGCAGGACCGCGAGCAGGGGCACGGCCACCGAGATCGCCGCCCGGGCAGCGACCCGGTGCGCGCCCTGGTGCGGTCGCAGGTGCCACAGGTCCAGCTGGGTCACGGGCTCGGGGCTCCTCGTCGTGGTCGGGAGCCCAGTCTCCCCGGTCCGGGTCGCGGCAGCGCCCCGGGTCCCGCCTGCCCTCGGCCGGAGCGGGTTTGGCCTGCGGCACCGACGGGTACGGGCCGGACATGTCCGACCCGACGCCCGACCTCGTGCCGAGTCCCGTGGCCCGGACCACCGCCACCCGTGCCGCGCACCTCGCGGCCCCCCTCCGCGACCGCGGCTACCCGCCGGCCGCCTGATCCCCTCCGGAGGCACCAGATGCGCAAGCCAGACCGACTGCCCGCTCCCCTTCTCGAGTCGTACGCGTGGCAGGACGACGCACGCTGCCGCACCCTGCCGGTGGGCTCGTTCTTCGACGCCGAGCTGGCGCGCGGGGCCAACCGGCGTGAGCGCGAGGAGGCCGCCAAGCGGGTGTGCCACCAGTGTCCGGTGATCCGCCAGTGCCGCGAGCACGCGTTGGCCGCGGAGGACTTCGGCGTCTGGGGTGGCCTGACCGCCCACGAGCGCGAGGTGATCCGGCAGCGGGGGTCTCGCAGCGTGCGACGGGCCACCCCCGCTGCGCTCAAGGCGTCCTGAAGCCCCGCTGCCCACGCGAGGGACCCGACCCGCCCCCGACGCCCGTCGACACACGCTCGCATGCGCACAGACCAGCGTGTGCCTGCGCAGGGAGCGGGTCAGCGCGCAGCAGGACGCCCGTGTGTGCACAGACCAGCGTGTGCCTGCGCAGGGAGCGGGTCAGCGCGCAGCAGGACGCACGTGTGTGCACAGACCAGCGTGTGCCTGCGCAGGGAGCGGATCAGCGCGCAGCAGGACGCACGTGTGTGCGCAGACGAGCGTGCACGGGGCGGCGGGTGTGCCCGCCCGGGTGGCGACACTGCTGACCGTCGTGTCGAATGGGGGGCTGAGCGGCCGGGTCGAACCCAGGCACCGAGGACGCTCCCACCCGAGGAGAGCTCGCATGTCCCTGTCCTTCCCTCCCGATGCCTCCCGGGCCTTCCGGGCCGTGGCGGAGCGGGTCTACCGCGGCGACGACTCCACCGCCGTGCTGGACGAGATCGTGGCGCTGGTCGCCTTCACCGTCCCCGGTGCCGACCACGTGAGCCTCGCCAGCCTGCAGTCCGACGAGTCCCTCCTCACGCGCGCCGCCAACGACGACGTGGCCCGCCTGATGGACCGCCTCGAGACCGAGGCCGGCGAGGGTCCGTGCCTCGACAGCATCGAGGAGGACTCGGTGCAGCGGGACCCCGACATCGCCACCCACAGCACGTGGCCGCGGCTCGCCCGTCTCGTGCTCGACCGGACACCGGTCCGCGGGATGCTGGGGTACCAGCTGCTCACCGAGGGCCGCAGCCGCTCCGCGCTGAACCTGTTCAGTGACGAGGTGGGCGTGTTCACCGAGGGGGTGGCCGACCAGGCCGCCCTCCTCGCAGGGTTCGCCTCGGTTGCGCTCACCGCGGTGGAGCGGCGCGACACCGCCGACGCCCTGCGCGACCGCCTCCACGAGGAGCGCGAGCTGGGTCGGGCCGTCGGCCTCGTCATGGCGGCGCACCGTGTCTCGGAGCACGAGGCGCTCCGGCGGCTGGCGGCGGCCTCGCACCAGGCGAGCGGCCGTCTCGAGGACGCCTGACCCGAACGTCGCCGCCACCGGGCACGGTCGGCGCCGTCGCCAGCGCCTGCTGGAGGGGGGCCAGCCCGCGCACCGTCTGACGCCGTCCTCGGGGCTGCCGGGGAACCGCCGGCACTCGGTCGTCGCGTGCCGGCCGACGCAAACCGCCAGCCGCACGGCGCCAACCCGGCTGGCCGTCCTGGGGGTCCGGACTGGCTGCCCCGGTGACGGCGAGGGCGATGTCAGCACCCGGAGGTGGTTCCTGCGTCCGCGTCGCGGGCCCCCCGCCGGTAGGGGTGGGGTGACGGGCAGGTCGCCAGCGACGGGTAGGGCCCGGAGCCCGGGCCGGCAGTTGGCCGGCGGCCAACCAACTCGGTGCCCGACCCTGGGTTTGGGACACGCCGGAACTGGGTATGGCTCCGTCGATGACGGTGGCCCGGCGGGGGCTCCGCGGGGCGGGCGAGGAGCAGCACCATGACCATCCAGATGGAACCCCTGAGGACCGGAGCCGTCCCGTCGACGGAGCTCGCGGACTCGCTGGAACAGGCACTCGGCACCCATTTCCTGCCGGCCCGCGGCGACCAGCTGCTGGCGGCGCTCGTCCACCGGCACGTCTCCCGCCAGGTCCTCTGGCAGCTGGCCGACCTGCCGACGAACCGTCAGTTCCTGACATTCACCGAGGTCGCACAGGTGTGCGCGTCGGGCGGCGCGCCGAGCGAGTGCCCGCGGTGGTACGCCTGACGGTGCGTCCGCGCGCGGACGCCGCGCACCACACCGTGGGCGGGGGCCCGGAC
>NZ_JBHUYG010000064.1:0-24757 GCF_042668795.1 Pedococcus sp. NPDC057267
GCGGGGCGGCCCCGGTTGGGGCCGCACGGCATACGTGCGTGGCTGGTGGGGGGCGTCAGTCGGCGAGGTCGACGACGGTGACCTCGGCGCCCACCTCGGAGGCGATGGCGCCCAGCACGTCGGCAGGGACCTTGGTGTCGACGGTGAGGGTGACCAGGGCCTGACCGCCCTGCTCCTTGCGCGCCACCTGCATGCCGGCGATGTTCACCTCGGCGTCGCCGAGCAGGCGGCCGACCGTGCCGATGACGCCGGGGCGGTCGACGTAGGTGAAGAACGCGAGGTGGTCGGCGAGCGCGACCTCGAGGTCGAAGCCGTTGACGCCCACGATCTTCTCGATGAGGCGCGGGCCCGTGAGCGTGCCGGAGACCGAGACCGTCGAGCCGTCGGCGAGGGTGCCGCGCAGGGTCGTGACGTTGCGGAAGTCGGTGCTCGACGGGTCCGTGAGGAGGCGGACCTCGCAGCCGCGCTGCTCGGCGAGCAGCGGCGCGTTGACGTAGGTCACCGGGTCCTCGGTCACGTCGGCGAACAGGCCCTTGAGCGCGGCCAGCTTCCAGATCGACACGTCGTGCTCGGTGATCTCGCCCTGGACGTCGACGTCGAGCTGCACGGGGACGGACCCGGCGAGCGCGGTGAAGATGCGGCCGAGCTTCTCGACGAGGGCGATCCCGGGGCGGACCTCCTCGGGGACCGCGCCACCGTCGACGTTGACCGCGTCGGGCACGAGGTCGCCGCCGAGGGCGAGGCGCACCGACTTGGCCACGGCGACGCCGGCCTTCTCCTGCGCCTCGTCGGTCGACGCGCCGAGGTGCGGGGTCACGACGACCGACTCGAACTCGAACAGCGGGCTCTCGGTGGTCGGCTCGGTCGCGAACACGTCGATGCCGGCACCGGCGACCCGACCCTCGCGCAGGGCCTCGGCGAGGGCCTCCTCGTCGACGATCCCGCCGCGGGCGGCGTTGATGATCCGCACACCGGGCTTGACCTTGGTGAGCGCCTCCTTGCCGATGAGGCCGAGGGTCTCGGGGCTCTTGGGCAGGTGCACGGTGATGAAGTCGGACTGCTCGAGCAGCTCGTCGAGGCTCACCAGCCGGGCCCCGAGCTGGCCGGCACGCTGGGCCGAGACGTAGGGGTCGTAGGCGAGGATCTCCATGCCGAAGCCGCGAAGCCGCTCGGCCACGAGCTGGCCGATGCGGCCGAAGCCGACGACGCCGACCTTCTTGTCGAGCAGCTCGACGCCGGAGTACTTGCTGCGCTTCCACGCCCCGCCCTTGAGCGCCTGGTTGGCGGGGGCGATGTTGCGCGCGGTGGCCAGCAGCAGGCCCACCGCGAGCTCGGCGGCGGACGTGATGTTGGAGGTCGGGGCGTTGACCACCATGACGCCGGCCCGCGTGGCCGCCGGGACGTCGACGTTGTCGAGCCCGACACCGGCCCGCGCGATCACCTTGAGGTTCTTCGCCGCGGCGACCGCCTCGGCGTCCATCTTCGTGGCGGAGCGGATGAGGACCGCGTCGGCGTCGGCGAGCGCGGGCAGCAGGGCCTCGCGGGACGCGCCGTCGACGTGGCGGATCTCGAAGTCGGGCCCGAGGGCGTCGATGGTGGCCGGGGACAGCTCCTCGGCGATGAGGACGATCGGCTTGCTCACGTGGGTTCCTTGGAGGGTTCCGGGGGTGGCTGACGGGGGTCTCGGCACCACGCTGTGCCCGCGGCCAGCATAAGCGCCCTCTCACCATGTGGATGCGGTCGCTCGACATCTGGAACGCAGGTCACACCGAGCAGCATCGCGAGTGGCCTCGTCGACCACCCCGACCCGGCGAGCCGGTTGCGCCCGTCGTCGCGCTGTCGCTCCGCACCGTGGGGCTGCAGACCGCCGTCCCGGTAGCCGCGCAGGACAACGGTTGCCCGGCAGACCTCGCGTCGCCTTCACGCGGGCTGCCGGGCAACCGTTGTCCTGCAGGGGGTCAGCGGGCCGCGGAGCCCTCGACGTAGTCGGTGTCGGTGTCCTTCACCCACGCCATGAGCTTGCGCAGCTCGCGCCCGGTGGCCTCGATCGGGTGCTGGGCGCCCTTCTCGCGCAGGGCCTTGAACTCCGGGGCGCCGGCGTCCTGGTCGTCGATGAACCGCTGGGCGAACGCGCCGCTCTTGATGTCGGCGAGCACCGCCTTCATGTTCTCCTTGACGTGCTCGTCGATGACCCGCGGGCCCGACACGTAGTCGCCGTACTCGGCCGTGTCCGACACCGACCAGCGCTGCTTGGCGATGCCGCCCTCGACCATGAGGTCGACGATGAGCTTGAGCTCGTGGAGGCACTCGAAGTAGGCGACCTCGGGCTGGTAGCCCGCCTCGACGAGGGTCTCGAAGCCGTACATGATCAGCTGGCTCGCGCCACCGCAGAGCACCGACTGCTCACCGAACAGGTCGGTCTCGGTCTCCTCGGTGAAGGTCGTCCGGATCCCGCCGGCGCGCAGGCCGCCGATCGCCTTGGCGTAGGACTTCGCGAGGTCCCAGGCCGTGCCGCTGGCGTCCTGCTCGACCGCGAGCAGCACCGGCACACCGCGGCCGTCGACGTACTCGCGGCGCACGAGGTGGCCCGGGCCCTTGGGGGCGACCATGACGACGTCCGAGCCGGCCTCGGGCTTGATGTAGCCGAACCGGATGTTGAAGCCGTGCCCGAACAGCAGCGCCGCGCCCTCCTTGAGGTTGGGCTGGATGTCGTTCGCGTACACCGTCCGCTGCACCTGGTCCGGGGTGAGGATGACGACCAGGTCGGCCTCCTTGACGGCGTCGGCGACGGACTTCACGGTGAGGCCCTCGTTCTCGGCCTTCGCCCGGCTCTTGCTGCCCTCGGCCAGGCCGACGCGGACGTCGACGCCCGAGTCGCGCAGGTTGAGCGCGTGGGCGTGGCCCTGGCTGCCGTAGCCGATCACGGCCACCTTCTTGCCCTGGACCACACTCAGGTCAGCGTCGTCGTCGTAGAACATCTCGGCCACGGTGGCCAACTCCTTCGGTTGCGGGTTTCGTTCTGCTGGTTCGGTTTCGGTGTGTCTTCGGTATGCCGTGTGCTCCCCACGGCGCAAAGGTCAGGCGGAGCGCAGCGCCCGGTCGGTGATCGAGCGCGAGCCGCGCCCGATGGCCACCATCCCCGACTGCACGAGCTCCTTGACCCCGAACGGCTCGAGCACCTCGAGGAAGGCGGTCAGCTTGTCCCGGTTGCCGGTCACCTCGATCGTGAGCGTGTCGCTCGCGACGTCGACGACCTTGGCCCGGAACAGCTGCACGGTCTCCAGGACGTGGCTGCGGCTGTGGACGTCGGCGCGGACCTTGACGAGCAGGATCTCGCGCTGCACCGAGGCGTTCGGCTCGAGCTCGACGACCTTGAGCACCTCGACGAGCTTGTTGAGCTGCTTGGTCACCTGCTCCAGCGGCAGGTCCTCCACGTCGACGACCACGGTCATCCGCGAGATCTCGGCGTGCTCGGTCGGGCCCACGGCGAGGGAGTCGATGTTGAAGCCCCGACGCGAGAACAGCGCGGCGATGCGCGCCAGCACACCGGGCTTGTTCTCGACCAGGACCGACAGCGTGTGCTTGCTCATGCGCGGTTCGCCTCCTGCTGGGCCTGGGCCTGCTCCGCCGCGACCTGCTCGGCCACGGCCTCCTCCGCCGTCGTGTCGTCCTCGCGGTCCCACTGCGGCGCGGTGTCCTTGGCCACCTGGATGGCGTCGTTGCTCACGCCAGCCGGGACCATCGGCCACACCATCGCGTCCCGGTGGACGACGAAGTCGACCACGACCGGGACGCCGTTGATCTCCATGGCCTTCGCGATCGTCGCGTCGATGTCCTCGGGCCGCTCGCAGCGCAGGCCGACGCAGCCGTACGCCTCGGCCAGCTTGACGAAGTCCGGCACGCGACGGCCGACCGAGGTGTGCAGGTCGGTGTTGGAGTAGCGCTCGTTGTAGAACAGCGACTGCCACTGCCGGACCATGCCCAGGCTGCTGTTGTTGATGACCGCGACCTTGATCGGGATGTTGTTGATGACGCAGGTCGCGAGCTCCTGGTTGGTCATCTGGAAGCAGCCGTCGCCGTCGATCGCCCAGACGGTGCGCTCGGGCTCGGCGACCTTGGCACCCATGGCGGCCGGCACGGCATACCCCATCGTCCCGAGGCCACCACTGTTGAGCCAGGCGTTCGGGCGCTCGTACTGCACGAACTGCGCGGCCCACATCTGGTGCTGGCCGACGCCGGCGACGTAGGTCGCCTCGGGCCCGGCGATGGCGCCGATGCGCTCGATGACCTGCTGCGGCGCGACGGTCTCGCCACCCTCGGGCGTGCTGTAGCCGAGCGGGAAGGTGGCCTTCCAGCCGGCGGTCTGCTCGCGCCAGGCGGCATAGTCGCCCGCGCGGCCGGCTTCGTGGTCGGCCGTCACGGCGGCGGTGAGCTCGGTCAGGACCTCGCGCACGTCACCGACGATCGGGACGTCGGCGACGCGGTTCTTGGAGATCTCGGCCGGGTCGATGTCGGCGTGGATCACCTTGGCCTCGGGGGCGAAGGTCGACAGCAGGCCGGTGACCCGGTCGTCGAACCGCGCGCCCAGGGTGATGAGCAGGTCCGACTTCTGCAGCGCGGTCACGGCGGCGACCGACCCGTGCATGCCCGGCATGCCGAGGTGCAGCGGGTGGCTGTCGGGCACGGCACCACGAGCCATCAGGGTGGTGACGACGGGGATCCGGGTCAGCTCGACGAACGCCCGCAGCTCCTCCGAGGCGCGGCCGCGGACGACCCCACCGCCGACGTAGAGCACCGGGCGCCTGGCCTCGGCGACGAGTCGGGCCGCCTCGCGGATCTGCTTGTTGTGCGGGCGGGCCACCGGCCGGTACCCCGGCAGGTCGAACTTCGGGGGCCACGAGAACACCGTGCGGGCCTGGAGGGCGTCCTTGGAGATGTCGACGAGCACCGGCCCGGGCCGCCCCGTCGAGGCGATGTGGAAGGCCTCGGCGACCACGCGCGGGATGTCCGCCGCGTCGGTGACGAGGTAGTTGTGCTTGGTGATCGGCATCGTGATGCCGCGGATGTCGGCCTCCTGGAACGCGTCCGTGCCGATCGCGCTCGAGCTGACCTGGCCGGTGATCGCGACGATGGGCACCGAGTCCATGTAGGCGTCGGCGATCGCGGTGACGAGGTTCGTCGCGCCGGGGCCGGAGGTCGCCATGCAGACGCCGACCCTGCCGGTCGCGCTGGCGTAGCCCTCGGCCGCATGGCCCGCGCCCTGCTCGTGGCGCACGAGGATGTGGCGCACCTTCGTGGAGTCCAGCAGCGGGTCGTATGCCGGCAGGATCGCACCGCCCGGGATGCCGAAGACGGTGTCGACGCCCACCGCCTCGAGCGAGAGCACGAGGCTCTGGGCACCCGTGACCTGGGTGGGGGTCTTGGCGCGGGCCTGCTGCGCCACCTGGCTCGGGCTGGGCGCCGGCGCCGGGGCCGGTCTCGCGTCGCTCACGTCGATCTCACTGCTTTCGCTTCTCGCTGGGTCTGTCCACACCGTGTCGGTTCACAAAAAATGCCCCCCAGTCCCGTGACCGGGACGACGGAGGGCAGCGCGCGGGCTCTTCGGGGAAGGGCCTGCGCGCTAGGGAAGTACGAGAATCCGTGCCACACGAGCACTCTCCCGCCGCGCCGCCGGGGTGTCAACGTGCGAGACGAGGCGTACCACCATGCGGACGTGTCGTCTCAGTCACAGGACGGCACGTCCTCACCCGGGGTGCCCGCTGGGCGCCCCTCAGCCGCAGACCGCTCCCCCGCTGGCCGAGCCGACGAGCTTGCGGTACTTCGCCAGGACCCCGCGGGTGTACTTGGGCTCGGGGTGGGTGACGCCCTCGGCGCGACGGCGCGCGAGCTCGTCCTCGTCGACCAGCAGGTCGAGCGTGGCGTTCGCGACGTCGAGCCGGATGCCGTCACCGTCGCGGACGAAGGCGATCGGCCCCTCGTCGACCGCCTCGGGCGCGACGTGACCGACGCACAGGCCGGTCGTCCCACCGGAGAACCGGCCGTCGGTCAGGAGCAGCACGTCCTTGCCCAGCCCGGCACCCTTGATGGCTCCGGTGACCGCGAGCATCTCGCGCATGCCGGGGCCACCCTTGGGGCCCTCGTAGCGGATCACCACGACGTCCTTCGGCTTCAGCGACCCCGACTCGACCGCGTCCATCGCGGCACGCTCGCCGTCGAAGACGCGGGCGGTGCCCTCGAAGACCTCGTCGTCGAAGCCGGCCGTCTTGACGACCGCGCCCTCCGGCGCGAGCGAACCCGTGAGGATGGTGAGGCCGCCGGTCTTGTGGATCGGCTGCGCCATGTCCCGGATGACGCGTCCGTCGATGTGCGGCGGGGCCAGCTCCTCGAGGTTCTCCGCCATGGTCTTCCCCGTGACCGTGAGGCAGTCGCCGTGGAGCAGGTCGGCGTCGAGCAGCGTCTTGAGCACCACCGGGATGCCACCGATGTGGTCGATGTCCTTCATGACGAACGAGCCGAACGGCTTCACGTCGGCCAGGTGCGGCACCTTGCGCCCGATCCGCTGGAAGTCGCCGATCGTCAGGTCGACCTCCGCCTCGTGCGCGATCGCGAGCAGGTGCAGGACCGCGTTGGTCGAGCCACCGAAGGCCATGACGACGGCGATGGCGTTCTCGAACGCCTCCTTGGTCATGATGTCGCGCGCGGTGATGCCGCGGCGCAGCAGGTTGACGACGGCCTCGCCGGACTTGCGGGCGTACGCGTCGCGGCGCCGGTCGGTGGCGGGGGGCGCGGCCGAGCCGGGGAGCGACATGCCCATCGCCTCGCCGACCGTGGCCATGGTGTTGGCGGTGTACATGCCGCCGCAGGCTCCCTCACCGGGGCAGATCGCGCGCTCGATGGCGTCGACGTCCTCGCGCGACATCTTGCCGGCGGCGCAGGCACCGACCGCCTCGAACGCGTCGATGATCGTGACCTCCTTCTCGGTGCCGTCCGAGAGCTTGGCCACGCCGGGGAGGATCGACCCGGCATACAGGAACACCGAGGCCAGGTCGAGCCGCGCGGCGGCCATGAGCATGCCCGGCAGCGACTTGTCGCAGCCGGCGAGCATGACCGAGCCGTCGAGCCGCTCGGCGTTCATGACCGTCTCGACCGAGTCGGCGATGATCTCGCGGCTGACGAGGGAGAAGTGCATGCCCTCGTGGCCCATCGAGATGCCGTCGGAGACGGAGATCGTGCCGAACTCCAGCGGGTACCCGCCGCCGGCGTGCACGCCGTCCTTGACCGCCTTGGCGAGCCGGTCGAGCGAGAGGTTGCAGGGGGTGATCTCGTTCCACGACGAGGCGACCCCGATCTGCGGCTTGGCGAAGTCGTCGTCGCCCATGCCGACCGCCCGGAGCATCCCGCGCGCGGCCGTCTTCTCGAGGCCGTCGGTGACGTCGCGGCTGCGCGGCTTGATGTCGACGCCGTCGGGGATGCTGTGCTCGGGGGTCGTCATGGTCCGCAGTCTAGGACCGCAGTCCAGCACGTGGGACGCGGGTCTCACGCTGCAGACGAGCGGTTCCCGCTCTCTCGCGCGACGCCCCGGCCGGGCGGCCCACCCGGCCGCGCTTCCGGGGGAAGCGGGGTCAGCCTCGGGCCGTGTGGCAGCGCTCGAGCCGCGCCGAGCCCGTGTCGAGGTGCTCCCACGCGCCGGCGTAGCGCAGGACCGCGACGGACGCGGTCGGGAAGCCCTCGGCGAGGCACTCGTGCGCGAGCACCGACCCGTCCCCCTCCGCGAGCGAGCTCGCCAGCACCGCCATGCTCGGGTTGTGGCCGACGACGAGGACGACCTGGGCGTCCCCGCCGAGCTCGCGGACGGTCTGCAGGACGCCGTGCGTGCCACCGCCGTAGAGGGTGGAGTCGTACTGCACGGTCTCCCCGCACGCACCGCCGCTGACCGCCCACTCCCACGTCTGCCGGGTGCGGGTCGCGGTGGAGCACAGCACCAGCTCGGCGCCGAGGCCCTGCTCGTGCAGCCACCGGCCGGCCGCCGCCGCGTCGCGCCGCCCCCGACCGGTGAGCTCGCGCTCGTGGTCGGGCTTGCCGAGGACCTGCTCGGCCTTGGCGTGCCGCAGGAGCAGGAGCACCTTGTCGTCGCCGGCACTGGTCATACCCCGAGGATGGCCCCGTTCCCGGCTCCCTGCCACCGCGCGCGGGGCGCCCGGCGGCGCCCCACGGGCGTGCGGGGCGCCCGGATCAGATGGCCAGCTCCGGCTTGACCCGCAGGGCCGTCCAGGTGCCCGCCCGGCGCGCGGCGACGGTGGACACGAGGAACCCGCCGACGAGGTATGCCGCGAGGACTCCGAGGTCGACGGCGAGGTGGTCCAGGGATCCGCCGTACATGAGCCGCCGGATGCCGTCGACCGCGTAGGACATGGGCAGGACGTGGTGCAGCGGGTGCAGCGGCCCCGGCAGCGTCTGCCACGGGAACGTGCCGCCGGCGCTGACGAGCTGGAGCACCATGAAGACCAGTCCGAGGAACTTGCCCGGGGCCCCCAGCCGGGCGGCGAGGGCGTGCAGCACCATGACGAAGGTCAGCGACACCGCGGCCATGTACGCGATGAGCAGGAACGGGTGCACGGCCCCGATGCCCACGCCGCGCACCACCACGGCATACACGAGCACCGACTGGACCACGCCGAGGACCGCCGGCGCGAGCCATCCGCCGAGGGCCGTGCGCCAGCTCGGCTGGCCCGCCGCGAGGGCGCGGGCCGACAGCGGCTTGACGAGCAGGAAGAGCACGTAGCCGCCGATCCACAGCGCCAGGCTGAGGAAGAACGGGGCCAGCCCGGCACCGTAGCTCGACGCGGACGCCAGCGAGGTGCCCTGCACGCCCACCGGGTCGCCGAGGGTCTGCGCGACCGCCTTGCGGGCCTCCGGGCTCGGGTCGGGGATCGACCGCAGGCCCTGCTCCAGCCCGTCGCGGAGCTGGGTCGCGCCCTGCTCGAGCCGGTCGAGGCCGCTCGCGAGGTCGCCGGCGCCGGAGTCGAGCCTGGTCGCGCCGTCGAGGGCGGTCCGCTGGCCGCTGGCCAGGTCCGAGGCGCCCGAGGCCAGGGCGCGGTTGCCGGCGGCGAGGTCCTGCGCCCCGGACGCCAGCCGGGCGCTCCCGCTGTCGGCCTGGGCGATGCCGGCGTGGAGCGGGCCCGCCGCAGCGGCCAGCCTGTCGGCGCCGGCAGCCACCTGCTCGGCCCCGGCCGAGAGCTGGTCCAGCTGCTGCGAAGCCGTCTGCACCTGGCCGTTGGCACTGGTGACCGGGCCGCTCAGCTGTTGCGCCGCATCGAGGACCTGCTGCACCTGGGCGTCGGTGAAGCCCGCCGCACGCAGCCTGTCGGCCAGGGCACCCTGGTTCGTCGTCACGTCCGCCACGAACGCCGTGGAGGCGGCCGCGACCTGGTCGCCCGCGGCCGCGACCCTGGCGTTGCCGTCGGCCACCTGGTGCGCGCCGTCCGCGAGGCGCCGGGTGTCTGCGGGCAGGGTCGCCGTGCGCTGGTCCAGCGTCTGCAGGCCCGAGTGCAGGTCGCCCGCGCCGGAGGCGAGCTGGTCGGCTCCGGACGCGGCCTTCGACGCACCCTGCGCGAGCTGGTCGCTGCCGCTGACGAGCTTCTTCTCCCCCGCGACGAGCGCGCCGGCGCCGTCGGCCAGCCGGTGGGCCCCGGTGTCGGCCTGGGCGAGGCCGTCGGCGAGCGTGCCCGCGCCGTCGGCGGCGTCCTTGACCTTGCCGTGGATCGTCGTGAAGCCGGTGAGGAGCTGGTTGGCGGCCGTGGAGCTGACCTCGGCGGCCACGGACTTCGTCACCTGGGCGACCACTTGGTTTGCAATCGTGCGGGCGAGGTAGCCGTTGGCGTCGTTGGTCTCCAGGCGCAGCTCGGCCTGGCGCGGCGTGAACTCCGCGCTCGAGGCGAGCGCGGCGGAGAAGTCGGCCGGGACCACCAGGGCGAAGTCGTACCGGCCGTCGGACACGCCGTCGTGGGCCTGCGCCGGGCCGACGCGGTGCCAGTCGAAGCTGTGCGACCGCACGAGCTCGTCGGCGACCCGGTCCCCGACCGCGAGGCGCTCGCCGTTGGCGAGGGTCGTGCCCGCGTCCTCGACGACCACGGCAGCGGGGACCCGAGCCAGGCCGCCGTACGGGTCCTTGTTCGCGTAGAGGTAGAGGCCGCCGTAGAGCGTGGGGACGAGGAGCATGGCGGCGAGCGCGGCGCGTGGCAGGCGGCCCGCGGTGAGCCGGCGCAGCTCGGTCAGGGCCAGGCGGACGGCGGTCACGCGACCACCTCCGCGAGCCCGAGCTCGTGCCGGACCGGCTGGCCGAGGGCGCGGACGGTCGCGTGGCTGCACTGGACGACCACGGTGAGGCCCTCACCGGCATACCGGTGCGCCGCGCCCCACCACTCCTCGGGCCTGCCGCCGAGGCGGTCGGGGGCGGTGACGACGAGCACGCGGGTGAGCGCGCGGCGTGCGGCGACGTCCATGAGCAGCCGGGTGCGGGCACCCGGTTCGAGCGCCTCGAACCGCTCCCGGCCCAGGTCCTCCAGGCCGTGCGAGGCGAGGAGGGCCCGCGTCGCGGCGTGGCTCGACGGCAGCCCGGCCAGGGCCAGCTGCTCGGCGACGGCGGCGCGCACGGTGACGGCGTCCTCGGGGGCGCTGACGTCGGGCACGTCGACGAGCGCGACGTGCCGGCGCAGCACGTCGGGGTCGGGGTCGCCGTCGAGGGTGACCGAGCCGCCGGCGAGGCGGATGCGGCCTGCGAGGGCGAGCGCGAGCGCCACGTGGCCGGGGCCGGGGTCGCCCGCCACCAGCTCGACGCGGCGGGGTGAGGCGTGCAACGTCGTCGGCAGCAGCAGCGGGCCGTGCAGCCCGGCGACCTCGACGCGGTCGGCGAGGAGCTCCATCTGTGTCCTTCTCCGGCCGCCGGGGGCCGGGCACCCCGACGGGGTGGGGCCCGCACCGGCGGTCTCATGTGCAGTGCATCTTTGGATACACATGTGTATCCGATACAGGAGTGTATCCTGAGCCCATGGCCACCGCCAACCCAGACCCGGTCAAGCCGCGCTCCCACCGCCGGCAGGCCACCCGTGACCGGCTCCTGACCGCGGCCGCCGAGGTCTTCGCCGAGCGCGGCTTCCACGGCGCGAGCGTGGAGGACATCTGCGAGCGCGCAGGCTTCACGCGGGGGGCGTTCTACTCGAACTTCACCGACAAGGACGAGCTCGTGACCGAGCTGTACGCCCAGCACTCGCGACGGCTGCGGAGCGCCCTCACCGAGGTCGCGGCGCGACCCGGGCTGACCCTGCCTGCCCTGCTCGACGGCGTGGTCGACGTGTGGGCGGGCGACCCGGAGGAGCGCCGACGCTGGCACCTGCTCACGACCGAGTTCGGCCTGCACGCGCTGCGCGACGACCAGGCCCGGCGCGCCTGGGCGACCGTCCAGGCCGACGTCCGGGCGGGCCTCGGCGAGGTCGTCGACGGCATCGTGCGCGACCACGGCCTGCACCCGACGGTCTCGACCGAGCGCTTCGTGCGCCTGGTGACGATGGTCCTGCAGGGCGGCCTGGCGCAGCACCTGCTCGAGCCGGAACAGGTGGGGCCGGGTGAGCTCGAGCGCGAGTTCCTGCCCCTGGTGACCGCCGCCGCGACCGACCCGGCCACGACCACCTGACCGCATCGACGACGTATCCCGCGACCGGCTGCCCGCCAACCCGGTGGCGGGCAGGGGCGGTCGCACGGCCCGCTAGCCTTCGGCCATGGCGAAGGCCCCCGCACTGCTCGACGTCGTCCCCCGCCAGCCGGCCGACCGCGCCTGGCTCGACGAGGCCGTCCGCCGGATCCAGGCCGACGCCAACCGCAGCGCCGACACCCACCTCATCTCGGTGCCGGTCCCCGGCCTGCCCGGCATCGACCTGTACCTCAAGGACGAGTCGACCCACCCCACCGGCAGCCTCAAGCACCGGCTGGCCCGGTCGCTCTTCCTCTACGCACTGTGCAACGGCGAGCTCCACCCCGGCACCACCGTCATCGAGGCGTCGAGCGGGTCGACCGCGGTGTCGGAGGCGTACTTCGCCCGCATGCTCGACCTGCCGTTCGTGGCGGTCATGGCCCGCACGACCAGCCCGGAGAAGATCTCCCTCATCGAGCGCGAGGGCGGGCGCTGCCACCTCGTCGACGACGCCGGCGAGGTCTACGACGTCGCCCGGCGGCTCGCGGACGAGCTCGGCGGGCACTACCTCGACCAGTTCACGTTTGCCGAGCGGGCCACCGACTGGCGCGGCAACAACAACATCGCCGAGTCGGTGTTCGAGCAGATGACGCGCGAGCGCCACCCGGTGCCGACGTGGGTGGTCGTGGGCGCCGGGACCGGCGGCACGAGCGCGACGATCGGCCGGTTCGTGCGCTACCGCAGCCTGGCGACGCGGGTGTGCGTCGTCGACCCGGAGAACTCCGCCTTCCTCCCTGCCTTCGCCGGCGACGACGAGGGCGTGGCCAGGGCGTGCGGGTCGCGCATCGAGGGCATCGGCCGGCCGCGGGTCGAGCCGAGCTTCGTGCCGGCCGTCGTCGACCGGATGATGCTCGTGCCCGACGTCGCCTCGGTGGCCGCCATGCGGTTCCTCGCCGAGCGCACCGGCCTGCGCGCGGGCTGCTCGACCGGCACCAACCTCTACGGCGCCCTGCGCCTCGCGTGCGAGATGGCCGAGCGCGGCGAGGAGGGCAGCATCGTGTCGCTGCTGTGCGACGGAGCCGACCGGTATGCCGGGACGTACCTGTGCGACGACTGGGTCGCCGAGCGCGGGTGGGACCTGGCGGGACCGACCGCCACGCTGCGCCGCGCGTGGGACGACGGCGTCTGGGACGAGAATGGGCGGGACGAAGCCTGACGCTCGCCCGGTCTAGCCGCCGGAGACGGCGTTGACGACGTGGACCGTCGCCGAGCCGCCGACCGGCGTGGCGACGCCCTCGAGCCGCTTGGCGTCCTCGCCGTCGACGAACACGTTGACGTGGCGGCGGATCTCGCCACGCTCGTCGCGGACGCGCCGCCCCAGCACGGGCCACGGCTCGAACGCCCGGTCGAGCACGTCCGACAGCGCCGCGCCGTCCCCCACCTCGACCGGCAGCTCCGCCGCCCCGTCGGCCAGGTCGCGCAGCAGGCCCGGCAACACCACCCGGACCGTCACGGCAGGGTGACCGCCCGGACCACGAGCACGTCCGGCAGCTGCGTCGCGATCCGCTCGAACGTCTCGCCCTCGTCCGTCGAGGCGTAGACCTCGCCGTTGCGGGTGCCGACGTACAGGCCCGGCTGGTCGGAGGTGTCGGTGCCGGCGGCGTCTCGCAGCACGTTGGTCCAGCTGTGCGGCAGCCCGGTCGTCAGCTCGCGCCAGGTGGCGCCTGCGTCGTCGGACCGCGCGACCTGCAACTGCGCGCCGGGCGGGATCCGCTCGCCGTCGGAGGCGATCGGCACGAGCCACACTGAGCCGCCGCGCGCCGGGTTGGCCACCGCGGTCATCCCGAAGTTGGTCGGCAGCCCGTCCTCGATCGAGGTCCAGGTGACGCCGTTGTCGTCGGAGCGGTAGACGCCCCGGTGGTTCTGCGCGTAGAGCCGCGTCGGGGTCGCCGAGTCGCGGGCGACCTTGTGCACGCACTGGCCGAACTCAGGCCACTCGTCGTGCGGCATGAAGTACGCGTGGATGCCGGTGTTGCCCGGGCTCCAGGACGCACCGCCGTCGGTCGTGTTGTAGACGCCCCCGGTGCTCATCGCCACGAGCATCGAGTCGGGGTCGGCAGGGCTCGGCAGGACGGTGTGGATCGCCCCGCCGCCGAAGCCCTCGCCCCACTGCGGCCGGTGCGGGTGGTCCCACAGCCCGCGGTTGAGCTCGAACGTCTCACCCCGGTCCGCGCTGCGCCACAGGCCCTGCGGCTCGGTGCCGGCCCAGACCACGGCCGGGTCGTGCGGGTCGGCGACGAGCTGCCACGTCGCCTTGAGGGCGGTGTCGGTGTCGGAGGGGAACTGGATCGAGCCGTCGGGGTGCTCGACCCAGGTCTGCCCCAGGTCGTCGGAGTGCTGCAGCGACGGCCCCCAGTGCGAGGAGCGGAAGCCGACGAGGAGCCGGGTCGGCTCCTGCCGGGTGTCGAACAGGAGCGAGAGCACCTCGCTCATGAGGAAGTGCGGACCCTCGAGCCGCCACTCCCGCCGGTCCTCGCTGCGCGCCAGCCACAGGCCCTTGCGCGTCCCGATCCCCACGATGGTCTCGCCCATGGAACCTCAGGATGCCACCGGCCACCGACGCCGTCACCGGCTTTTGTACGCAGGTGCTCGGGTACGCAGGCGCTCTGGTGCGCAGGTGCCGGGGACGCGTCAGGGGTGCACGAGGTTGCGCAGGGGGCGGCCCGCGGCATACGCCCCCAGCTGCTCCTGCAGCAGCCGGATGGCCCGCGGCGTGAACGCGCTCGAGGCACCGCCCACGTGCGGCGTGACGAGCACCCCGGGCAGGTCCCACAGCGGGTGGTCCTCCGGCAGCGGCTCGGGGTCGGTGACGTCGAGGGCCGCGCGGATCCGGCCGGCGCGGGCGTGCCGCACCAGGGCGTCGGTGTCGACCACCCCGCCCCTCGCGACGTTGACGAGCAGCGACCCGTCGGGCATCGCCGAGAGGAACGCGTCGTCGACGAGCCCGGCCGTGACCTCGCTCAGCGGGACGATGAGGATGACGACGTCGTGGTGCGGCAGCAGGTCGGGCAGCTCGTCGACGCCGTGCACCGAGGGGACGAGGTCGTCGCCCGCGCGCGCCCTCGAGGCGACGGCAGTGACGGTGACCTCGAACGGCGTGAGGCGCGCGGCGATGGCGCGCCCGATCGAGCCGTACCCGACGACGAGCACCCGCTTGTCGGCCAGGGCCGGGTGCATCGTGGTCGGCAACCAGCGGTGCTCGCGCTGCGCCACGACGAAGTCCGGGACGTCGCGCAGCGAGGCCAGCGCCAGGGCCACCGCCAGCTCGGCCGTCGAGGCGTCGTGGACACCCGCGGCATTCGCCAGCCGGGCACCCGGAGGCAGCACGTCGGGGACGCCGTCGTATCCCGCCGTCAGCAGCTGCACGAGGTCGAGGTTCGGGAGCGCCGACAGGACCGGCAGGCGCGGGCCCGCCCCCAGGTACGGCGGCACGACGACGCGGACTTCCTCCGCGCACGTGTGCGGTCCGGACAGGTCCCACACGTCGAGCTCGAGCCCGGGCACCTGCCCCACCGCGTCGACCCATTCCTGCCCCGGCAGCGTCACGAGCACCATGGCCGCCACGCTAGCCCCGGACTCGTGCGCCCGGTCGAGCGCGTCCACGTCGCGCACAATGGGGTATGCCGCCGCACCCCACCGTCCGCGCCACGAGGGCCCTCGCCGCAGCGTCCGCCGCCGTCGTGGCCCTCGTGGTCGCGAGCGGCTGCAGCGGGTCCCCCGCCCCCGACGGGAGGGTCACCGGCCCCTCCCTCGCGACGACCTCTGCCGCGACTGCCGGCACGTCCGGCACCACCCCACTGACGGGCGCCGGCCCGTCGACCGGCGCCCGCCCGTCGTCGGGCACGTCGTCCCCGACCGGCCCCGGCGCGTCCCGCCCGGCCGTCGTCACCGTGGCGCAGGACCTCGACGTCCCCTGGTCGGTCGCGTTCCTCCCGGACGGCTCGGCGCTCGTGACCCTGCGTGACCGGGCGCAGCTGCTGCACGTCCGCGAGGGGTCGGCGCCGGTGGTCCTCGGCACCGTCCCCGGTGTCGCGCCCGCAGGCGAGGGCGGACTGCTGGGCGTGGCCGTGTCGCCGACCTTCAGCCGCGACCACCGCGTCTTCGTCTACTACACCGGGGAGCAGGACAACCGGGTCGTCCGGCTGACCTTCACCGACGGCAGGGCGACGTCCTTCGTCCCTGTGCTCACCGGCATACCCAAGGCCGGGATCCACAACGGCGGGCGCCTCGCGTTCGGGCCGGACGGGTACCTCTACGTCACGACCGGCGACGCGGGCAACCGGCCGGCGGCTCAGGACAAGTCCGCGCTCGGCGGCAAGATCCTGCGGGTCACGCAGGACGGTGGCGCCGCCCCCGGCAACCCGTTCGGCACGCGGGTGTGGAGCTACGGGCACCGCAACGTCCAGGGCATCGCGTGGGCGCCCGACGGGCGCATGTATGCCAGCGAGTTCGGCCAGGACACGTGGGACGAGCTCAACCTCATCCAGCCCGGGCGCAACTACGGGTGGCCGGTCGTCGAGGGGAAGGCGGCCCGGGGCGGGTACACCGACCCGCTCGTGCAGTGGCCCACCTCGCAGGCCTCGCCGAGCGGCATCGCGGTCGCGGACGGCGCTGTGTGGATGGCGGCGCTGCGTGGTCGTTCGCTCTGGCGGATCCCGTTGCAGGGCAATGGCGTCGGGGCGCCGCAGCGGCTGCTCGACGGCACCTACGGTCGGCTGCGGGACGTGGTGGACGCCGGGAACGGCCGGCTCTGGGTGGTCACGAGCAACACGTTCCGCGGCACCCCGGGCCCGCACGACGACCGCATCCTCGACCTCGCCGTCTCCTCCCTGCGCTGAGGCCGCCCCCTCCCCCACGCAACACGGCAGTTGCTGACGTGAAACGGGGGTTCAGAACTGCCGTTTCGTGCCAGCAACTGCCGTGTTGCGGAAGGTGCCGTGGAGGCGCCGTGGAGCCGAGGAGCCGGCGCCGCGGCAGACCGTCAGGGCGTCAGGGCGTCAGGGCGTCAGGTGAGCTTGGCGAGGATCAGCTCGCGGGCCCTGCCGGCGTCGGCCTGGCCCTTCATCTCCTTCATGACCTGGCCGATGAGCGCGCCGGCGGCCTGCACCTTGCCGTCGCGGATCTTCTGGGCCACGTCGGGGTTGCCCTCGATGACCTTGTCGACCGCAGCCTCGAGCGCGCCGTCGTCCTGCACCAGCTCGAGCCCGCGTGCGTCGGCGACCTCGGTCGGCGTCCCCTCGCGGGCGACGACGCCGTCGAGGACCTGCCGGGCCATCGAGTCGTTCAGCCGGCCGTCGCGGACCAGGCCGTCGAGCTCGGCGATGTGCTCGGGGGTGACACCGAGGTCGCCCACGGCCACACCGTCGGCGTTCGCCCGCCGGGCGAGGTCGCCGAGCCACCACTTCCGGGCCGCCGCCGGGCTCGCACCGGCCGCGACGGTCTCCTCGATGAGCTCGACGGCGCCGGCGTTGACGACGTCGCGCATCTCGAGGTCGCTGTAGCCCCAGTCGGACTGGAGCCGCTTGCGGCGCTGCGCCGGCGGCTCGGGCAGCGTGGCGCGCAGCTCCTCGACCGTCTCGCGGGTCGGCGCGACCGGCACGAGGTCGGGCTCGGGGAAGTACCGGTAGTCGTCGGCGTCGGACTTGGGACGCCCCGACGTCGTGACGCCGGTGTCCTCGTGCCAGTGCCGCGTCTCCTGGAGGATCGAGCCGCCCGCGTCGAGGATCGCCGCGTGCCGCGAGATCTCGTAGCGGACCGCACGCTCCACCGACCGCAGCGAGTTGACGTTCTTGGTCTCGGTGCGGGTGCCGAGCGGCACCGCTGCCTGCTCCTCGCTCGTCGGCTCCCCCACCCGCGTGCGCAGCGACACGTTCGCGTCGCAGCGCAGCGAGCCCTGCTCCATCTTCACGTCGGAGACGCCGAGCGCGCGCAGCAGGTCGCGCAGGGCGCCGACGTACGCACGGGCCACCTCGGGCGCGCGCGAACCGGCTCCGGTGATTGGCTTGGTGACGATCTCGATGAGCGGGATGCCGGCCCGGTTGTAGTCGACGAGGGAGTAGTCCGCGCCGTGGATGCGACCGGTCGAGCCGCCGATGTGCAGCGACTTGCCGGTGTCCTCCTCCATGTGTGCGCGCTCGATCTCGACCCGGAACACCTCGGTGCCGGAGCCGTGCTCGGCCGGGACCTCGACGTCGAGGTAGCCGTTGAAGGCGATCGGCTCGTCGTACTGGCTGGTCTGGAAGTTCTTCGGCATGTCCGGGTAGAAGTAGTTCTTCCGGGCGAACCGGCACCACGAGGCGATCTCGCAGTTGAGCGCCAGGCCGATCCGGATCGCCGACTCCACGGCCTTCTCGTTGACGACCGGCAGCGCGCCGGGCAGGCCGAGGCACACCGGGCAGACCTGGCTGTTGGGCTCGGCGCCGAAGCCGGTCGCGCAGCCGCAGAACATCTTGGTCGCGGTGTTGAGCTCGACGTGGACCTCGAGGCCCATGACCGGGTCGTACCGGTCGATCGCCTCGTCGTAGTCGACGACCTCGTCGGTGACGGTGGTGGTCATCGCGGTCACGCTCCCTTCAGGGCGGTCAGGTCGGGGGCCTGCGTCAGCAGCGGGCGGCCCCAGCTCTGGACGAGCATCCGCTCCAGCGCCGCGCCGACGCCGTAGAGCCGCTCGTCCTGGGTGGCGGGCGCGAGGATCTGGATGCCGGTGGGCAGGCCGTCCTCGTCGGCGAGACCACTGGGCAGCGACATGCCGGGCACGCCGGCGAGGTTCGCCGGGATGGTGGCGACGTCCTGCAGGTACATCGACATCGGGTCGTCGAGCTTGTCGCCGAGCTTGAACGCCGTCGTGGGCGAGGTCGGGCTGACGAGCACGTCGACCTTCTCGAAGGCCGCGGCGAAGTCGTTCGAGATGAGCCGCCGGACCTTCTGCGCCTGCCCGTAGTACGCGTCGTAGTAGCCGCTGGACAGCGCGTACGTGCCCAGGATGATGCGCCGCTTGACCTCGTCACCGAAGCCCGCATCGCGGGTCGCGGCCATCACCTGCTCGGCGCTCGGGGCGTCGACCCCCTCGGGCAGGACCCGCAGGCCGTACCGCATGGCGTCGAACTTGGCGAGGTTCGAGGAGGCCTCGCTGGGCAGGATCAGGTAGTACGCCGCGAGCGCGTAGTCGAAGCTCGGGCACGACACCTCGACGACCTCGGCACCGGCGCCCTCGAGCAGCGCCACCGCCTCGTCGAACCGGGCGCGCACCCCGGCCTGGTAGCCCTCGCCGCCGAGCTCCTTGATGACGCCGACCCGCAGCCCGGCGACGTCGGCGCGCCGGGCCGCCTCGACCACGGGCGGGGCGGGCGCGGCGATGGACGTCGAGTCCATCGGGTCGTGGCCGCCGATGACCGAGTGCAGCAGCGCCGCGTCGAGCACGGTGCGGGTGCACGGCCCGGCCTGGTCCAGGCTCGAGGCGAGCGCCACGAGGCCGTAGCGGGAGACGCCGCCGTAGGTCGGCTTGACGCCGACCGTGCCGGTGACCGCCGCGGGCTGGCGGATCGAGCCGCCCGTGTCGGTGCCGATGGCCAGCGGTGCCTCGTATGCCGCGACGACGGCCGAGGAGCCACCGCCCGAGCCGCCGGGGATCCGGTCGAGGTCCCACGGGTTGTGGGTGGGGCCGTAGGCCGAGTGCTCGGTGGAGGAGCCCATCGCGAACTCGTCCATGTTGGTCTTGCCGAGGATCGGCAGGCCGGCGGCGCGCAGCCGGGCGACCACGGTGGCGTCGTACGGCGGCACCCAGCCCTCGAGGATGCGCGAGCCGCAGGTGGTCGGCATACCACGCGTGGCCATCACGTCCTTGACGGCGATGGGCACGCCCGCGAGGACGTGGAGGTCCTCGTCGCCGGCGGCGCGGCGGTCGTCGACCTCGCGCGCGCTCGCGAGCGCACCCTCGGCGTCGACGTGGAGGAAGGCGTGCACGGCGCCGTCGACGGCGGCGATGCGGTCGAGGTGGGCCTGGACGAGCTCGACGGAGCTGATCTCCTTGCGGGCGAGGCCGTCGGCGAGCTCCGCGGCGGAGGCGCGGGTGAGGTCGGTGGTCACAGGTGTCCTTGGGTCCGTCGGGTCAGTCTTCGTCGAGGATGCGCGGCACGGCGAAGCGCTGCTGCTCCTGCGCGGGCGCGCCCGAGAGGGCCGCCTCGGCGCCGAGGGAGGGGCGCACCTCGTCCGGGCGGGTCACGTTGGTGATGGGCATGGGGTGCGACATCGGCTCGATGTCCTGCGCCGCCACCTCCTGGACCTTGGCCACGGACTCGAGGATGACGCCGAGCTCCCCGACCATGCGGTCGAGCTCGGCATCGGACAGGTCGATGCGGGCGAGGCCGGCGAGGTGCGCGACGTCGTCCCGGGACAGTGCGGACATGCCCGCCAGTCTAGGGGCGGCGCCGTGCGGCCGGGCACCGCGCCCGGCACCGAGCCCGGGGCCGTCCGGGGCGTCCCGCGGCGGCCGGACGGATGGTCCCACGGTGGCCCTCCGGAGCCCCTGGAGTGACGCATCGCTCATGTCGCCGCGCCCGCGCCCGGCCTAGGGTTGGGACCCATGAGCGACCTGCCCACCGAGCTGTTCACCGCCATCGACCACGTCGGCATCGCGGTCCGCGACCTCGACGAGGCCATCGCCTTCTACCGCGACACCTTCGGCATGGAGCTCGCGCACGAGGAGGAGAACGAGGAGCAGGGGGTGCGCGAGGCGATGATGGCCGTCGGCGGCAGCGGCTCGCACGTGCAACTGCTCGCGCCCCTGACCCCGGAGTCGACCATCGCGAAGTTCCTCGAGAAGTCCGGCCCCGGCGTGCAGCAGGTGGCCTACCGCGTCGAGGACCTCGAGGCGGTCAGCCAGGTCCTGCGCGACCGCGGGCTGCGGCTGCTCTACGACGAGCCCCGCCGTGGGACCTCGAACTCCCGGGTCAACTTCATCCACCCCAGGGACGCCGGCGGGGTGCTGGTCGAGCTGGTCCAGCCCGCGCACGAGACCCACTGACGCACCCCAGCCCGCACGTCCGACCACCAGGTGGTCGGTCCCCAAGTCGGCTCCGTCAGGGCTGTCACGCTCCCCGGCGAGGCCCGGCACGCCGGGACCTCCGACCCTGACGGCGTCCCCCTCGCGCCCGACAGGCTGGTCGTCCCTGCACGCGTGACCCGGGAGGCCCCATGTCCACCCAGCAGGTCCCACCGCCGGTCGGGCCCGGTGCGGTCCTCGCCGCCGTGAGCGCCAGCGCGGCTCGCACCGCGCGCCTCCTGGCGACCGGCCGGCTGCGCCAACCCGACGACCTCGTCGGCATGCGGCTGCCGTTCCGCGACGGCACACGGTCGATGATCTTCCGCACGACCGAGCGCCGACCGCGGGACGGGAGCGAGCCGTCGGTGCTGCAGGTGCGGTTCCGGCTGCGCTGGATCGGCGAGCGCCCGTCGCTGCACCGCGTCTTCGTGACCACCTGCATCGTCAACACCCCGCTGTTCGCCGGGTTCCCCGGCTTCGTGCGCAAGCAGTGGATGGTCGACCCGCTGACCTTCGTCTACCGCGGCCTCTACGACTGGGACGGTGCGGACCGCGCGCGCTGGTATGCCGAGCGGCTGCGGCACGTCCTCGCGCTCGTGAGCGTGCCCGGGTCCATCGAGTACGTCGTGGTGCCGGGTCTGGGCGTCGACGACGTCCTGCGTGACGGCAGGCGGCTGCAGCAGCAGGAGGCCGGCGACGTCGGCGCCGAGCCGCTGTGGTGGGAGCTGGCCGGGTAGGGGCAGCGGTGGCGCGACCTCCGTCGGACGGACCCGACGTGCTCGTGGTGGGTGCGGGACCCACCGGGCTGGCGCTCGCGCTGCAGGCGGTGGCCCACGGGGCACGGGTGGACGTCGTCGACCGTCGCGACGGGACGCCCCGGCCCTCGCGCGCCCTGGTCGTCCACCCGCGGACCCTCGAGCTCCTGGCGCCGCTCGGCGCCACCGAGCGCCTCCTCGAGGCCGGCAGCTGTCGGGTGGGCGCGGTGCTGCACGCGCGGGGACGGGAGGTCCGGGTGGACCTCGGCGGCCTGCCGCTGCCCGACACGGCGTACCCCTGGCTGCTGCTCGTGCCCCAGGCCGCCGTGGAGACGACGCTGCTCGGGCTGCTCCGCGAGCGCGGGGTCGCCGTCCGGTGGGGCGCGGAGGTCGCTGACGTCGGTCCGGGGGACGGCGACCTGCGGGGCCGGACGGTCGTGCGTGGTGGCGACGGAGCCGTCCTCGGCGCCGCGCGGTTCGTGGTCGGCTGCGACGGCGCGGCGAGCGCGGTCCGGGCCGCTGCCGGGATCGGCTTCCCGGGCCGCGCCTACCGCCACCCGGTCGTCGTCGCCGACGTCGACCTCGCCCAGCCGGCGGCGCTGGCGGGCGCCCACGTGTTCGCGGCCCGCGACGGCATCCTGTTCCTCTTCCCGCTCGGCGAGCGGGCACCCTGGCGGCTGGTGGTCGCGGGCCGCACCGGCGCCTTCCGCGTCGACCGCCACGACGCCCCCGGAGCCCGCCACGCCCCGGGTCCGCACCCGGCGCCCGCCCCCGACCAGCCGTCACCGGTGCCGCCGTCGACACGCCAGCTCGCCGACCTCGTGCGCGCCATGACCGGCGGTGCGGTGGCCCTGGGCGACGTCGCGTGGGCCGAGCAGGTGCCGCTGCGCCACCACCTGGCCCGGGTCTACCGCCGCGGGTCGGTGCTGCTCGCCGGTGACGCCGCCCACGTGCACAGCCCGGCCGGCGCCCAGGGGATGAACACCGGACTGCAGGACGCGTGCGCCCTCGGCTGGCGGCTCGCGCTGGCTGCGACCTCCCCGCCGGGGGTGAGCTCCCTGCTCGACGGCTACGAGCGGGAGCGGCGCCCGGTCGCCCGGCTCGGAATCGCCTGGACCTCCCTCGCCTGGTGGGGCGAGTCGTCGGCAGACCCGGTGGCCCGGGTCCTGCGGCGGGTGGTGGTGCCTGCCGGGGCACCCACCGTCGCCCGCCACCTCGGCGCCGTCGCCCCGGGCGTGCGCCTCGTCACCGGGCTGGCACTGAGCCACCGCCGGCCCGGGCCGCCCGTCACGCTGCGGGGGTCCAGACCGCACGGCGGACGCCTGCTCGTCGGGGACCGCCTCCCCGACCAGCGGCTCCCGCCCGACTCCACCCACCGGCTGCACGAGCTGCTCGACCGTCCGGGCCACCACCTGTTGCTGCTCGGCGAGGGAGCCTCAGCGCCACCGCCGACGGGCCTGCCCGACGGGTGGGTCCACGAGGTCCGGGTGCCCGCGGCGGCCGGGGGCGAGGACCTGGCGCGGCGGCTCGGGACCACTTGCCCCGCCTGGTGCCTCGTCCGCCCCGACCGGTACGTCGAGGCGGTCGGCGGCGGGTGAGCCACGTCACCGCGTGACCGGAGTCTCACTCCCTGCCGGATCGGCATACCCACCAGTAGTTTCGCTGCAACCCAGCAGCCCGACGCCGAGGAGAAGTTCCATGCAGGAGATCCGCGACGCCATCCTCTCCGGGGACCGCGCCGAGTCCACGTATGCCGGCCTGGCCATCCCCGAGTCCTACCGCGCCGTCACGGTTCACAAGGACGAGGTGGGCATGTTCGAGGGCATGGCCACCAAGGAGAAGGACCCCCGCAAGTCGCTGCACCTCGACGACGTGCCCGTGCCCGAGCTCGCCCCCGGCGAGGCCCTGGTCGCCGTCATGGCGAGCGCGATCAACTACAACACCGTCTGGACCTCGATCTTCGAGCCGGTGTCGACCTTCGGCTTCCTCGAGCGCTACGGCCGCACCTCGGAGTACGCCAAGCGCCACGACCTGCCCTACCACGTGGTCGGCTCCGACCTCGCCGGCGTCGTCCTGCGCACCGCTCCGGGTGTCACCAAGTGGAAGCCCGGCCAGGAGGTCGTCGCCCACTGCCTGTCGGTCGAGCTCGAGGACGCCGACGGCCACAACGACACGATGCTCGACCCGCAGCAGCGGATCTGGGGCTTCGAGACGAACTTCGGCGGTCTCGCCGAGCTCGCCATCGTGAAGTCCAACCAGCTCATGCCCAAGCCCGCCCACCTGTCGTGGGAGGAGGCGGCGTCCCCCGGCCTCGTGAACTCCACGGCATACCGCCAGCTGGTCTCCAAGAACGGCGCCCAGATGAAGCTCGGCGACCGCGTCCTCATCTGGGGCGCCTCCGGTGGCCTCGGCTCCTACGCCACGCAGATGGCGCTGGCCGGTGGCGCGACGCCGGTCTGTGTCGTGTCCTCGCCGGAGAAGGCGCAGATCTGCCGCGACATGGGCGCCGAGCTCATCATCGACCGCAGCGCCGAGGGCTACCGGTTCTGGAACGACGACAACACCGCGCAGAACCCCAAGGAGTGGCAGCGGCTCGGCAAGAAGATCCGCGAGCTGACCGGCGGGTACGACGTCGACATCGTCTTCGAGCACCCCGGCCGCGAGACCTTCGGCGCCAGCGTCTACGTCGCGCGCAAGGGCGGCACGATCGTCACTTGCGCCTCGACGTCGGGCTACCTGCACGAGTACGACAACCGCTACCTGTGGATGAACCTCAAGCGGATCGTCAGCAGCCACTTCGCCAACTACCGCGAGGCGTGGGAGGCCAACGAGCTCATCAACCGCGGCCTCATCCAGCCCACCCTGTCCAAGACGTACTCCATGGACGAGGTCGGGCAGGCGGCGCTCGACGTCCACCGCAACGCCCACCAGGGCAAGGTCGGCGTCCTCACCCTCTCCCCCGAGGAGGGGCTCGGCGTCACCGACACCGAGAAGCGCGAGGCACTGCTGCCGCAGATCAACCGGTTCCGGAACACCTGACCGGCGGCTCCGTGGCGGACGCGGTCGAGCGCGTCGCCGTGCCCTAGGCTCACGGCATGTCAGTGCTGGACCGGTGGAGGGAGTTCCGGCGCAGCCAGCGCGCGGCGCTGGAGGCGAGCTACCACTCCCACGTCGAGGAGACCACCCCCGTCCCGGCCGACCTGTTGACCGACGTGC
>NZ_JBHUYG010000065.1:0-24004 GCF_042668795.1 Pedococcus sp. NPDC057267
CTCCCGAGCGGCGCGCCACCCTTGCGTGCAGCACCTTCGCCCCGGGAGTGCCTCGGCCAAAGGGGTGAGTTCTTCGCCTCATTGGTCACATCCGTCCCATAAACGTGGGGGCGGTTGGAGTTCCTCGGCAAACTTCGGTTAAAGTCTCGGTTTCATAACGCCAGGCCCCCGCGTCGGTCGGGCGGCATGTCCCCCCGGCATCGACGAGGCCATCCCCCCGTGGCTTCTTGGAGGAATTCGTTCATGAGTCAGCCCTACCAGGGGCGGCACCGCACCGTGTCGCGCCAAGGCAGGTCAGCCTCCCGATCCTCCGGTCTCGTCCGGGCCGTCCGTCGCCCCGCAGTGACCTCGAGCCTGCTGCTGGCGGTCGTCGCGACCACCGCGGCGGGCTACCAGGCGACCGACGGTCGACAGACCGGTGCCGCTGCGTTCACCGTGAGCAGCGAGGCGATCGAGCAGGCCAACGAGCAGTCCGACAACCAGATCGAGGACACCGCGCGCCTCGCTGCGGACCGCAACGAGACCAACACCAGCATCGCCGCCGCCCAGGAGAAGGACCGCGTCGCGGCCCTGGCCGCCCAGGCGGCGGCAGAGAAGGCGCGCCGCGACCGCGACGAGCAGGTCGCCCGTGACAAGGCGCGCCAGGCGCTCGAGGCCGCGAAGCAGGCGCTGCTGGCCAACGCCCAGAGCGACCCGCGGGCCGCTGCCCGCGCGCTGATGGGCGACTACGGCTTCGGTGACGGGCAGTGGAGCTGCCTGGACAACCTCTGGATGGGCGAGTCGGGCTGGCGTTGGACGGCCTCGAACTCCTCCTCCGGCGCCTACGGCATCCCGCAGTCCCTCCCGGGCTCGAAGATGGCCTCCGTGGCCGACGACTGGCAGACCAACCCGGTCACCCAGATCAAGTGGGGGCTGCAGTACATCAAGTCCTCCTACGGCACCCCCTGCGGCGCGTGGAGCGCCTGGCAGAGCCGCAGCCCGCACTGGTACTGATCCACCACCCGAACCTCGACGAGGGCCGCACCCACCGGGGGCGGCCCTCGTCGCGTCCGGCGGCGGTGTGCCGAGGGGTCAGCGGGGCGGGCGGGCCATGCGCAGGACGTCCAGGGCCTCGTCGAGCTGCTGCTCGGTGAGCTCGCCGCGCTCGACGTGCCCGCGCTCGACGACGATGTCGCGGATCGGCCGCCGCTCGGCGATCGACTGCTTGGCGACGGCCGCGGCCGCCTCGTAGCCGATGAAGCGGTTGAGCGGCGTCACGATCGACGGCGACCCCTCGGCCAGCTCGCGGGCACGGTCCCGGTCGGCCGTGATGCCGTCGACGCAGCGGTCGGCGAGCACCCGCGCGGCCGCGGCGAGCAGCGAGGCCGACTCGAGCACGGTCCGGGCGAGCAGCGGCAGCATGACGTTGAGCTCGAACGCGCCCGACGCCCCGGCGATGGTGGCCGTCGTGTCGTGGCCGATCACCTGGGCACAGACCATGAGGGTCGCCTCGGGCAGGACCGGGTTCACCTTGCCGGGCATGATGCTCGATCCCGGCTGGAGGTCCGGCAGGTGGATCTCCCCCAGGCCGCTGCGCGGGCCCGAGGACATCCAGCGCAGGTCGTTGCAGATCTTGGTGAGGCTCACGGCCACGACCCGCATGGCGCCGCTGAGCTCGACGACCGCGTCCTGGGCCGACTGCGCCTCGAAGTGGTCGGCGGCCTCACGGAACGCGGTCCCGGTGTCGGCGCCGACCCGCTCGATGACGGCCGCGGCGAAGCCCGGTGCGGCGTTGAGGCCGGTGCCGGCAGCCGTCCCGCCGAGGGGGAGCTCGGCCGTGGCCTGGGCGGCGACGAGCACGCGCTCGGCACCGAGCTCGACTTGGCGGGCATAGCCGCCGAACTCCTGGCCGAGGGTGACCGGCACGGCGTCCATGAGGTGGGTCCGCCCGGCCTTGACGACGTCGGCGAACTCCGACTCCTTGCGGCGCAGGGCGGTCGCCAGGTGGAGCAGGGCGGGGGCGAGGTCCTGGGTGGCGGCCAGGGTGGCCGCGATCCGCAGCGCGCTGGGGAACGTGTCGTTGCTCGACTGCCCGGCGTTGACGTGGTCGTTCGGGTGGACGTCGAGGCCGGTGGCAAGGTGCGCGAGCCGGGCGACGACCTCGTTGACGTTCATGTTGGTCGAGGTGCCCGAGCCGGTCTGGAACACGTCGACGGGGAACTGGTCGTCGTGCTCGCCGGCCGCCACCTCGCGGGCCGCGGCGGCGATCGCGCGAGCCCGGGGCTCGTCCAGCACGCCGAGCTCGGCGTTCACCTCGGCCGCGGCCGCCTTGAGCCGGGCCAGGGCGTGGACCACCCCGGCGGGGACGGGCTGGCCGGAGATCGGGAAGTTCTCGACCGCCCGGGCGGTCTGCGCCCCCCACAGGGCGTCGGCCGGGACCTCGACGTCCCCCATCGAGTCGTGCTCGGTGCGGGTGCGCGGCTGGTCGCCGTCGGCGGGTGCGGTCTGGGCGCTGTCGGGAGCACTCGGCATACCCCCATCATGTGCGTCCCGGCACTCCAGTGCACGGGCGCCGGGAAGGCCGTCGGCGCCGTCAGAGCTTGCGCAGGCGGACCCGGCGCACGCCGTGGTCGCGGCCCTTGGCCAGCACCAGGGTGGCGCGGCTGCGGGTGGGCAGGACGTTCTCGCGCAGGTTGACCTCGTTGATCCCGGTCCAGATCCGCAGCGCCGTCGCGCGCGCCTCGTCGTCGGAGAGCGCGGCATACCGGTGGAAGTAGGAGTCGGGGTCGGCGAAGGCGGTCTCGCGCAGCCGCAGGAAGCGGTCGACGTACCACTCGCGGATGTCCTCGAGGTGGGCGTCGACGTAGACCGAGAAGTCGAAGAAGTCGCTGACGGCCAGGCCCGAGCGGCCGTCCTCGTGCATCCGCGGCGCCTGCAGGACGTTGAGCCCCTCGACGATGAGCACGTCGGGCTGCCGCACCACGACCTGCTCGTCGGGGACGATGTCGTACGTCAGGTGCGAGTACACCGGCGCTGTCACCTCGGCCCGCCCCGCCTTGACCTCCGCCACGAAGCGCAGCAGCGCCCGCCGGTCGTACGACTCGGGGAAGCCCTTGCGCTGCAACAGGTTCCGGCGCTCCAGCTCGGCGTTGGGGTAGAGGAACCCGTCGGTGGTCACGAGCTCGACCTCCGGGGTGCCCGGCCAGCGCGACAGCAGCTCCTTGAGCAGGCGGGCGGTGGTCGACTTGCCCACGGCCACCGACCCGGCGACGCCGATGATGAACGGCGTGCGCGCCGGCCGCTCCCCGAGGAAGTCGGACGTGATCCGGTGCAGGCCGGCCACGGCGCCGACGTAGAAGTTGAGCAGGCGGGACAGCGGCAGGTACACCTCCTCGACCTCGACGAGGTCGATCCGGTCCCCGAGCCCGCGCAGGCGCGCGACGTCGGACGCGGTCAGGCTCAGCGGCTGGTTCTCGCGCAGCCGCGCCCACGCCTTCCGGTCGAGCTCCACGTAGGGGGAGGGGAGGGTGGAGGTGCCGCCTGGGGGGTGGGTCACGCGCGCCATTGTGGCCCACGGTGCCGGTGGCGTGCGGCAGACCGGGCGGCCGTTACGCTGCTTCCCATGTGCGGAATCGTGGGATACGTCGGTCCGAACGCCGACGGCAAGGCGCTCGACGTCGTCATGGAGGGGCTGGCGCGGCTCGAGTACCGCGGCTACGACTCGGCGGGCGTCGCGCTCGTGACCGAGGGCGGCGTCGCCACCGAGAAGCGCGCAGGCAAGCTCGTCAACCTCCAGGGCGCGCTCGACGCCGACGAGCTCCCCGGCGCGACCACCGGCATCGGCCACACCCGCTGGGCCACCCACGGTGGCCCCACCGACCAGAACGCCCACCCGCACCGTGGCGGCGACGACGGCAAGCTCGCGCTCATCCACAACGGCATCATCGAGAACTTCCACTCCCTCAAGGGCGAGCTCCAGCGCGACGGCGTGACCTTCGACAGCGAGACCGACACCGAGGTCGCGGCCCACCTCGTCGCGCGCGAGTACGCGAAGACCGGTGATCTCACCGCGGCGATGCGCGGTGTCGTCAACCGGCTCGAGGGCGCGTTCACGCTCCTCGCCGTCCACGCCGACAGCCCCGGCGTCGTCGTCGGCGCCCGCCGCAACAGCCCGCTCGTCGTGGGGCTCGGCGAGGGCGAGAACTTCCTCGGGTCGGACGTCGCGGCCTTCATCGGCCACACCCGCAACGCCCTCGAGCTCGGCCAGGACCAGATCGTCACGATCACGCCCGACTCCTACGAGGTGACGAACTTCGACGGCAGCCCCGCCGAAGGCAAGCACTACGAGGTCACGTGGGACGCCGCCGCCGCCGAGAAGGGCGGCTACGCGACGTTCATGGAGAAGGAGATCAACGAGCAGCCGCACGCCGTCGGCGACACCCTCCTCGGGCGCACCGACTCCGACGGCCGGCTCGTCCTCGACGACATGTCGATCACCGAGGACCAGCTCCGCGCGGTCGACCGCATCACCATCGTCGCGTGCGGCACCGCCGCCTACGCCGGCATGGTCGCCAAGTACGCCATCGAGCACTGGACCCGGATCCCGGTCGAGGTGTCCCTCGCCCACGAGTTCCGCTACTCCGACCCGATCGCCAGCGAGCGCACCCTCGTCGTCTCGATCAGCCAGTCCGGCGAGACCATGGACACGCTCATGGCCGTCAAGCACGCCCGCGAGCTGGGGGCGCTCACCCTGAGCATCTGCAACACCCACGGCTCGACCATCCCGCGCGAGTCCGACGCGGTGCTCTACACCCACGCCGGGCCCGAGATCGCCGTCGCGTCCACCAAGGCGTTCCTCGCCCAGATCACCGCCTGCTACGTGCTCGGCCTCTACCTCGCCCAGCTGCGCGGCGGCACGTTCGCCGACGACGCGCAGGCCGTGATGAAGGAGCTGCACGAGGTCCCGGCCAAGCTCGAGGAGCTGCTGGGGCGCATGGACCGCGTCAAGGAGATCGCGCGGTTCATGGCCGACACCCGCTCGGTCCTGTTCCTCGGCCGCAACGTCGGCTACCCGGTGGCGATGGAGGGCGCGCTCAAGCTCAAGGAGCTCGCCTACATCCACGCCGAGGGCTTCGCCGCCGGTGAGCTCAAGCACGGCCCGATCGCGCTCATCGACGCCGGCCAACCGGTGTTCATCGTCGTCCCCGGCCCGGGCACGCCGCACGAGCTGCACAAGAAGGTCGTCTCCAACATCCAGGAGATCCGCGCCCGCGGCGCCCGCACCCTCGTCATCGCCGAGGAGGGCGACGAGGACGTCGTGCCGTTCGCCGACGAGGTGATCCGGGTGCCGCAGACGTCGCCGCTGCTCGCGCCGCTGCTGACCGTCGTGCCGCTGCAGGTCTTCGCCCTGCACCTGTCGACGGCCAAGGGCCTCGACGTCGACCAGCCCCGGAACCTCGCGAAGAGCGTCACGGTCGAGTGACCGTGGCCGCGAGCGCCGTCCTCCCGGACCTCGGGGCGCGACCCGGCGACCACCGTCGGCGGGGGCCCTCGTGATCGTCGGCGTCGGGATCGACGTCGTCGACGTGGAGCGCTTCGGGGCGACGCTCGAGCGCACCCCGGCGCTGCGCGACCGCCTCTTCACCCAGGAGGAGTGCTCGCTGCCGCTGAACTCCCTGGCCGCCCGCTTCGCGGCCAAGGAGGCGCTGGCCAAGGCGCTCGGCGCGCCGGTCGGGCTGGAGTGGCACGACGCCACCGTCCGCCGGGGCGACGACGGCCGCCCGCACCTCGTGGTGTCCGGCACCGTCGCGGCCCGCGCCGAGGCGCTGGGCGTGCACGCGCTGCACGTGTCGCTGTCCCACGACGCGGGGATCGCGTCGGCCGTCGTGATCGCGGAGGGCTGAGCATGTTGAGGGCGTATGCCGCGGACCGCGTCCGCAGTGCCGAGGAGTCGCTGATGGCGACGCTGGAGGACGGCGAGCTCATGGGCCGGGCCGCGCTCGGCCTGGCCGAGGTCTGCCTGGCCCGGGTCCGGGAGCGCGACGGCCGTCGGGTCGTGGGCCTCGTCGGCCCCGGCAACAACGGCGGTGACGCCTTCTGGGCCCTGGCCCACCTCGCGGGCGAGGGCCTGGAGTGCGCGGCCCTCGTGGGCGACTGGCCGGTGCACGAGGCCGGCCGGGCCGCGGCGGTCCAGGCCGGCGTGCGGGTGCTCGAGCCGGGCGGGGACCAGGTGGCCGTGCTGGACGACGCAGACCTCGTGCTCGACGGCGTGCTCGGGATCGGCGGGCGTCCCGGCCTGCCCGACGCGGCCGGCGCCTGGGTCGAGGCGGTGCCGGACACGGCATACGTCGTCGCGGTGGACCTGCCCTCGGGGCACGACCCGGCCGGTCGCTCCGCCTCGGACACGGGGGTCTTCGCGGACGAGACGGTGACGTTCGGCGTCGCCAAGCCCGTGCACCTGCTGCCGGCCACCGAGCCGGCCGTCGGAGCCCTCACGCTCGTCGACATCGGGCTCTCGCTCGAGGGTGCGGCGGACGTGGAGCGGCTCGACTTCGACGACGTGCGGGACCTGTGGCCGGTCCCGGGGGCGTCCGCCGACAAGTACTCCCGCGGCGTGCTCGGCGTCGTGGCGGGCGGCGAGAACTACACGGGGGCGCCCGTGCTGTGCTGCACGGCGGCGGTCGAGGCGGGCGTCGGGATGGTGCGCTACGTCGGCACGCCGACGCCGAGCGCGCAGGTCCGGGCGGCCGTCCCGGAGGCGGTGCTCGGCGAGGGCATGGTGCAGGCCTGGGTGGTCGGGCCGGGTCTCGACACGGCGTCGCGGGCCCAGGGGAGCAAGGCCCAGCTCGACACGGCGCGGGCCGCCCTCGCCTCGGACCTGCCGGTCCTCGTCGACGCCGGTGGGCTCGACCTCATCACGGGTCGACGCGACGCCCCCACCCTGCTGACGCCGCACGCGGGTGAGCTCGCCCGGCTGCTGTCCCGGCTCGAGGACGGCGACGTGACCCGCGAGCAGGTCAGCGCCGACCCGCTCGGGCACGCCCGCCGGGCCGCCGACACGACGGGCGCGACGGTCCTGCTCAAGGGCGCCACGACGCTGGTGGTGCCGCCCAGCGACTCCGGCATGCCGGTGCGCTCGCAGCGCGACGCACCGCCGTGGCTCGCGACGGCCGGAGCCGGGGACGTCCTCGCCGGGATCGCGGGGACCCTGCTTGCCTCGGGCCTCGAGCCCGTCGACGCGGGGAGCCTCGCCGCGCTCGTCCACGGGGTCGCCGCCGACCGTGCGAACCCCGGTGGGCCCGTGCGTGCGCTCGCCGTCGCACATGCCGTCCCGGGGACGGTCGCTGCCCTGCTCCGTCGCTGAGCGGCGCCCGCGCCACCGGCCACCGGTGGTCGGCGCGTCCGCGGGCTGACGCGTCAGCCGGCCCTGCGCGACGGGAGGCTGGGGGAGAGCAGGAGCACGACGACGGCCGCCGCCGGCAGCACCCACAGGACCGCCGGCAGCCCGCGCGCCTGCGCCAGCAGCCCCGTCCCGAGCGGTGACAGCAGCAGCGTCACGCGCAGCCCCATCCCCACGACGGTCAGCCCGGACCCTGCGCGCAGACCCGGCACGGCGTCCGCCGCCCGCAACCCGGCCGGGATCAGGGTGCCGATGCCGAGCCCCACGACCGCAAAGGCCGCGATGACCGACGCAGGGCTCGGCACGAGCAGCGCCACGGTCATCGCGGTGCCGGCGAGGACGACGCCCAGCCGTGCGACGAGCCGGTCGCCGTGGGAGGTGACCAGGCGGTCGCCCACGAGCCGGCCGCCCGTCTGGGTGACCTGCAGCGCCACGAACCCGAGGCCGCCGACCGCCGCGGCGGCTCCGAGCGACTCGCGCAGGTAGAGGGCGCTCCAGGTGGCCGTGACGTCCTCCATGAGCTGGCCCATCGACGCCACGGCCGCCAGGGCGAGGAGCAGGCCGGCGCGCCGGACGTGGTGGCCGCGGTGAGGGGGCGCCGTCGCGCCGGGCTCGTCCTGCGGCAGGGCCTCGTGGCCCGGGAGCATCGACCGGCCGGCGAGCAGCGCGACGAGGGCGGCCACCGCCCCGACCACACCCAGGTGGAGGACCACGGGGACCCCGAGCCCCGCCGCGGCGCTGCCCAGCGCGCCGCCCGCCACGGCGCCGACGCTCCACATGGCGTGCATCGACCCGAGCACCGACCGCCGCAGGCTGCGCTCGACCCGCAGGCCCTGGGCGTTCTCGGCGATGTCGGTGAGCGAGTCCAGGGCGCCGGCCAGCGCCAGCGCCGTGGCCAGCAGGGCCCACGTGGGCGCGGCGCCGATGAGCAGCAGGTTGGCCGCGACCCCCAGGGTCGTGGCGACGGCGAACCGCGCGGAGCCGAACCGGCGCACCAGCGACGCGGCGAACGGCCCCGCCACGACCGCGCCCACCCCGTAGCCCGCGACCGCCGTGCCGAAGGCCGCGCTCGACAGGTGCAGGGCGCCCGTGATGTCGGGGTAGCGGGGCACGACCCCGGCGAAGAGCGCGCCGTTCGTGGCGAACATCGCCGAGACCGCCCACCGGGCCCGCCGCGCCGCCCGCTCGTCGGAGCGGTCGTCGGAGCGGTCCGCCCCGCCGGAGCCGTCCGCACCCGGAGAGCCGTCCACACCGCGGGGCATGCCCGGGGCGCCGGAAAGGTCCGGGTCGCCCGGAGGCCCCGGGCCATCGGTGGGCGGCGTCACCCGCCCAGCATGCCCGGTCGCCGTGAGCGCTCGCCGGTGGCATGGAAGACTGGATCCCGATGAGCGACACCACCTCCAGCACCCCTCCCGCCCCGGCCCCGCCGGGGCTTCCCGCGTGCGCGCAGGTCGACCTGGGGGCGATCAGCGCCAACGTCACCGCTCTGCGCGAGCGCGCCGGCTCGGCCGAGGTCATGGCCGTCGTGAAGGCCGACGCGTACGGGCACGGGCTGGTGCCCGCTGCCCGGGCGGCCGTGCGCGGGGGCGCCACGTGGCTCGGCGTCGCCCAGCTGCCGGAGGCCGTCGAGCTGCGCCAGGCGGGCATCGAGGTCCCCGTGCTGTCGTGGCTGCACGTGCCGGGGCAGGACTTCACCGAGGCGGTCGCCCTGGGCATCGACCTCGGCATCGCGGCCCAGTGGTCCCTGCAGCAGGCGCTCGACGCAGCGACCGCCACCGGCCGTACGGCCCGCATCCACGTGAAGGTGGACACCGGCCTGGGCCGCAACGGCGCGTGGGACGCCGACCTCGACGCGCTCATCGCCGACGTCGCGCGGGCCCAGGCCGACGGCGCGGTCGAGGTCGTCGGCGTCTTCTCCCACTTCGCCTACGCCGACGCGCCGCAGCACCCGACCGTGCGCGCCCAGCAGGAGCGCTTCGAGGGGCTGCTCACCCAGTTCGAGCAGGCCGGCATACGCCCCCACGTGCGCCACCTCGCCAACTCGGCGGCCACGCTCACCAACCCGTCCGCGCACTACGACCTCGTGCGCCCCGGCGTCTCGGTCTACGGCCTGTCGCCGGTGCCCGACCTCGGCGCGCCCGAGGACTTCGGGCTGCGCGAGGCCATGCGGCTCGTGGCCCGGCTCGCGCTGGTCAAGGACTGCCCGGCGGGCCAGGGCATCTCCTACGGCCACACCTACACGACGAGCGAGCAGACGCGCCTCGGCCTGGTGCCGATGGGCTACGCCGACGGCATCCCGCGCCACGCATCCAGCCGCGGACCGGTGCAGGTGGGCGGGCGCCGGTATGCCGTGGCCGGCCGGGTCTGCATGGACCAGTTCGTGCTCGACCTCGGCGCCGACAGCGCTGCCCAGGCGGGCGACGAGGCCGTGCTCCTCGGCGTCGGCGCCTCGGGCGAGCCGACCGCCCAGGACTGGGCCGTCGCCGCCGGGACCATCAACTACGAGGTCGTGACCCGGGTCGGGGCCCGCGTGCCGCGCGTCCACGTCGGGGGTGAGGACCTGTGAGCCCCGCCAACCGCGGGCTCGTCGGGCTCGGCGTCGGCCTGGCCGCGGCCGGCGTCGCCACGGCCGCGGGGGTGGCCGCGCGGCAGGTGCGCGGGGAGCGGCAGGCGCGGCTGTCCGTGCTGTCGCCCCACGGCACGTACACGCACACCGCCGACCGGGAGATGCAGATCCTCGCCGACGACGGCGTGAGCCTGCACGTCGAGGTCGACGACGGCAACCCCGCCGCCGCCTCGCCCGACAAGCCCACCGTCGTCTTCTCGCACGGCTACACGCTGAGCCTGCGCAGCTGGGTGCTGCAGCGGCGCGCCCTCGTCGAGGCGGGCTACCGTGTGGTGCTCTGGGACCAGCGCAGCCACGGCCGGTCCGCGCTCGCCCCGGCGGAGTCCTGCACGATCGACCAGCTCGGCCGTGACCTGCACCGGGTCGTGCAGGAGATGGTCCCCGACGGCCCCCTGGTGCTCATCGGCCACTCGATGGGCGGCATGACGGTGATGTCGATGGCCGAGCAGTTCCCCGAGGTGGTGCGCGAGCGCGTCGTCGCCGCAGCGTTCGTGGCGACCAGCGCCGGGGGCGAGAACATGCTGACGCTGGGCTTCGGCCAGTTCGTCGGTCGCGTCCTCGGCCGGCTCGGCCCACGCCTGCTGTCCCGCCTCGGGACGCGCCAGGGACTCGTCGACACCGCGCGCCGCCTCGGCCGCGACGTCGAGGACCTCATCGTGGAGCGGTACAGCTTCGCCTCCCCGGTCTCGCCCGAGACGGTGCGCTACACCGCGGACATGATCATGGGTACGCCGCTGCAGGTGATGGCGGACTTCCTGCCCTCGATCGACGTCCACGACAAGCGCAAGGCCCTCGCCCAGTTCCACGGCATCGAGACGCTCGTGCTCAACGGCGCCCAGGACCTGCTGACGCCCCCGGCCCACTCGGAGGCGATCGTGCGCCTCGTGCCGGGCGCCGAGCACGTCGTGGTCGAGGAGGCCGGGCACATCATCATGCTCGAGCACCCCGAGGTGCTCGACGAGCAGTTCCTCTCCCTCATCGAGCGGGGCATGCGCGCGGCCCGGGCCGGCGTCCCCGTCGAGGGCAAGCCCCGCGTCCGGCGGACGCTCACCGACCTGGCCAAGAAGCGAAGGGTCGCCGACGCCCGACGGACGCCCGCACCGCGCCGGAGGTCCCGTCGTGCCTGAGCCGTCGTCCGCCGTCAGCCGGCAGGCCTGGTCGGTCACCAGCCCACCCCTCGTCGCAGCCGAGGACACCCGTGCCTGGGGCGAGCGCCTCGGCCGCCTGCTGCGCGCCGGCGACCTCGTCGTCCTGACCGGGGAGCTCGGTGCCGGCAAGACCACCCTCACCCATGGGCTGGCCCAGGGGCTCGGGGTGCGCGGCCCGATCACGTCGCCCACCTTCGTGATCGCCCGGGTCCACCCCTCGCTGGTGGGCGGGCCGGCCCTCGTGCACGTCGACGCGTACCGGCTCGGCGGGTTCGCCGAGCTCGACGACCTCGACCTCGACGCCTCCCTGGAGGACTCCGTGACCGTCGTCGAGTGGGGCCACGGCCTGGCCGAGGACCTCGCGGACGACCGGCTCGAGCTGGTCCTGACCGGCGAGGACACCCGTACCGTGCGGCTCGACGCGCACGGGTCCCACTGGGACACCGAGGCGCTCGCGACCCTGGCGCAGGAGGCCTGATGCTGCTGCTCGCGATCGACACGTCGACCTCGGCGATCACCGTCGCCCTGCGCGACGACGACGGGACCCGTTCCGTCGCCACGGTCCTCGACGCCCGTGGACACACCGAGCACGTCACCCCGCTGGTCGAGCGCTGCCTGGCCGAGGCCGGCTGCACCCCCGCGGACGTCACCGACGTGGTGGTGGGCACCGGGCCCGGCCCCTTCACGGGGTTGCGCGTCGGCATCGTGACGGGCCTGGTGTTCGGGCACGCCCGCGGCATACCCGTCCACGGGGTGTGCAGCCTCGACGTCCTCGCCGCGCAGGCGCGCGGCCTCGTCCAGGGCGACGAGCTGCTCGTCGCCACCGACGCCCGCCGCAAGGAGGTCTACACGGCCCGGTATGCCGTGGAGCCGGCCGGTGTGCGCCGGCTCACCGAGCCGCACGTCGACCGCCCGGCCGACCTTCCGGAGGACCTGCGCGCCCTGCCCACCGCAGGGCGCGGACCGCTGCTCTACCCCGACCTGTTCCCCCACGCGGTGGACGTCCTCGACATCGATGCGGCCGTGCTGGCCGAGGCGGCCGCCGCCCGCGTCGCGGCCGGCGAGCCGATGCCCGTCGAGCCGCTGTACCTGCGCCGCCCCGACGCCCTGACGACCGCGGAGCGGGCGCAGCGGTGAGGGACGTGCGCTGGACCGACATCCCCGCGCTCGACGCCCTCGAGCAGCGGCTGTTCCCCGACGACGCCTGGTCGCAGGCCACCTGGTGGTCCGAGCTGGCCGGGCGGCCGCGCCGGTCCTACGTCGTCGAGGAGGACGCCACGGGCGCCGTGGTCGCCTACGGCGGCCTCGACCTCGGCGGCGAGGTCGCCGACGTGATGACCATGGCCGTGGCGCCCGAGGCGCAGGGCCGCGGGCTCGGGGGCGCGGTGCTGGCGGAGCTCGTCGCGCGGGCGCGGGCCGACTCCGCCGAGCACCTCATGCTCGAGGTCAGGGCGGACAACGAGCCGGCCAGGAAGCTGTACGACAGCAACGGATTCGAGGTGCTCACGGTGCGACGCCGCTACTACCAGCCCGGTGACGTGGACGCCCTCGTGATGCGCCGCGTCCTCACCCCGGAGGTGTCGGCATGAGCGCCGACCAGCCGCTGGTGCTCGGCATCGAGACGTCCTGCGACGAGACCGGTGTCGGCATCGTCCGGGGGGAGACCCTGCTCGTGGACGCGATCGCCAGCAGCGTCGACGAGCACGCGCGCTTCGGAGGGGTCGTGCCCGAGGTCGCCAGCCGCGCCCACCTCGAGGCGATGATCCCGACCATCGAGCGCGCGACCCGCGACGCGGGCGTCCGCCTGGCCGACCTCGACGCGGTCGCGGTCACCTCCGGTCCGGGGCTCGCGGGCGCGCTCATGGTCGGCGTCGCCGCCGCCAAGTCGCTCGCGGTGGCTCTCGGCAAGCCGCTCTACGGTGTCAACCACCTGGCGTCGCACGTCGCGGTCGACATCGTCGAGCACGGCCCGCTGCCGGAGCCGACCCTCGCGATGCTCGTCTCGGGCGGCCACTCCTCGCTGCTGCTCGTCCCCGACGTCACCGCCGAGATCACCTCGCTGGGGTCGACGATCGACGACGCGGCCGGCGAGGCCTTCGACAAGGTGGCCCGTGTCCTGGGCCTGCCGTTCCCGGGCGGCCCGCACATCGACCGCGCGGCCCGCGAGGGCGACCGGGTCGCGATCGACTTCCCCCGGGGCCTGACCACGGGCCGGGACCTCGAGCGCCACCGGTTCGACTTCTCCTTCTCGGGGCTCAAGACGGCCGTCGCCCGCTGGGTGCAGGCCCGCGAGGCCGCCGGGGAGCCGGTGCCGGTGGCGGACGTCGCGGCGTCGTTCCAGGAGGCCGTCACGGACGTGCTCACCCGCAAGGCCGTCGCCGCCTGCAAGGAGCACGGCGTCGAGAACCTGCAGATCGGGGGCGGCGTGGCCGCCAACTCGCGCCTGCGGGCGATGGCGCAGGAGCGGTGCGACGAGGCGGGCATCGCCCTGCGCGTGCCGCGGCCGGGCCTGTGCACCGACAACGGCGCCATGGTCGCCTCGCTCGGCGCCCAGATGGTGCTCAAGGGCCGCACGCCGTCCGACCTCGCCCTGCCGGCCGACTCCTCGATGCCGGTGACCGAGGTCCAGTCCTAGCGACCGGGGGACACTCGCGGCGAGCGGCCGCGGGTCAGTCGCAGCTGACGAGCTTGAGGTCGGCCTTGAGGTCGAGCACGCGCGCCGCGGCCGCGTCGACCTGTGCGGCGAACGCGGGGCTCGCCTTCCGCTTCGCGGCGATGGCGGCCAGCATCGTCGACGCCTGGCCGGCCTCGGCGGTCAGGACGATGTCGCCACCGGCGGCGATGAAGCGGGTCGCGCGCTCGCCGACGGGGATCGCCGCGACGGCCTGGGCGGCACCGACGTCGTCGGTGATGACGACGCCGTGGTACCCCAGCTCTCCCCGCAGCAGCCCGGTGACCACCGCCCTGGAGAACATCGCCCGGTTGTCGCCGTCGATCCGCGGGTAGCGCGCCGAGGAGACCATGACCAGCCGTGCCCCGGCCGCGATCGAGGCCCGGAAGGGGGCGAGGTAGGGGTCGTCGCGGTCGGTCGTGAAGTCGGTCGTGCCGACAGCGGTGACGTCGGTGTTGCCGGTGATGCGCCCCAGGCCCGGGAAGTGCTTGGCCGTGGGGGCGACCCCGGCCGCGAGGGAGCCGCGGACGAAGGCCGCGGCATACGTCGCGTTGGTGGTGGGCGAGCCGGGGGCGAAGTCCCTGCGGTAGCGCCCGATCGGCTGGTTCGCCGCGCCGAGCGAGGTCGGGACGGTGTCAGCGACGGGAGCGAGGTCGACGTTGACGCCGGCGCGCAGCAGCTCGCGCGACCAGGTCGTCACGTTGCGCTGCTCGGTCGCCGGTGAGGTGGTGGCCTGCGTGCGGGCGGACGGGATGCGGGTGAAGCCCGGGCCGCGCAGCTGCTGCACCTGCCCGCCCTCCTGGTCGGCGGCGACGAGCAGGTGGCCCCCGGCCGACGCCTGGAGGCGCTCGGAGACCGCTCGCACGCTCGCCGAGCCGGAGGTCCAGCCCCCGAGGTAGATGACCCCGCCGAGCCCCTGGCCACGCACCTGGGCGGCGAGCGCCTGCGAGCTGCCGGTCGGCCGGAGCCCGACCAGGAGCAGCTGGCCGGCCCGCTGGGCGGGGGTGAGCCGGGCCGCGAGGCGGGTGCCGCACGACAGGGCCACGGTCGTCGTCGTGGAGGAGCGCGGCGGTGACGGACGGGTCGGCGTGACCGTGGTGGGGGTGGCCGTGGCGGTGGGGGTGGTGCCCGTGGTCGGGGAGCTGGGGGTCGACGGGACGCTCGAGGTCGTCGTGGTGCCCGAGTCGCCGCCCGTACCGCTGGTGCAGGCCGCGACCAGTGCCATCACCAGGGCCGCGGCGCAGGAGCCGAGGACCGGGCGCGGACCGCGCGGCGGGGTCATCACACGAACCTATCCCGGAACCGCGCCCACCGAACCGGTGCCGCCGGGAGCTGCTCTGGCAGGATCGCGGCATGGCTCTGCCGGTCGTGCTCGACGTGGACACGGGCGTGGACGACGCGTGCGCGCTGCTGCTCGCCGCCCAGCACCCCGCCCTCGACCTGCGGGCCGTCACCTGCGTCGGTGGCAACGCCCCGCTCGACATGGTCGTGACGAACACGTTCACCGTGCTCGACGTCGTCGGCCGGCAGGACGTCCCGGTCGCGGCCGGGGCGGCGCTGCCGCTGCTCGAGGACCCCGTCGACGCGCGGCACGTGCACGGTCGCGACGGCCTGGGCGACCTCGGCTGGCCCCGGTCCACGCGCGTGCCGGACCCCCGCCATGCCGTCGAGCTGTTGCGCGACGTGCTCCTCGCGGCCGCCGCGACGGCGGACCCGGCCGAGCGGGTGACGCTCGTGCCGCTGGCGCCCCTGACGAACGTCGCGCTGCTGCTGCGGACCTACCCGCAGGTCGCAGCGGGCCTGCGCGAGATCGTGTTCATGGGTGGCGCCGCCGCCGAGGGGAACGCGACCGCCTCCGCCGAGTTCAACGTCTTCCACGACCCCGAGGCCGCCGCGATCGTCCTCGACGCCTGCGCCGACCTCGGCATCGCCGCCACGATGTACGGCCTGGACGTGTTCTACGAGCCCCGTGTCTCCCGGGCAGCCGTCCAGCCGCTGCTCGACGCGGGCGCCGGCGACGGCGCCGACCTCGCGGCGCGGCTCATCGCCTTCCAGTGCGACCGGTTCGGGGCGGACTCCGCGACGATCGGCGACGCCGGCGCCGTGTGTGCGGTCATCGAGCCGGCGGGCGTCACGCGCGCCACCCTCCCCGTGCGCGTCGAGCTGGCCGGCACCTGGTCGCGCGGCCGCACGATCGTCGACCGCCGCGACTGGAGCGGCGACCTCACCCACGACCCCCACGGTCGCGCGCGGTCCACGATCGACGTCTGCCTCGAGGTCGACGGCCGGCGCTACGCGTCCCTCTGGTTCGACACGGTCACCGGCGGACTGGCCTGATGGGTCGCGTCCTCGTCCTCGGCTCACTCAACGTCGACCTCGTCGCGTCCGTCGAGCGGCACCCGCGCCCGGGGGAGACGGTGCTCGCCGACCCGGACCTGCGCCGGTTCGCCGGGGGCAAGGGCGGCAACCAGGCGGTGGCGGCGGCCGGGGCGGGCGCCGAGGTGGCGATGGCCGGTGCGGTCGGTGACGACGGCGACGGAACGGCATACCTCGACCGCCTCCGGGCCCGCGGCGTGGACGTGACCCGGGTGCGGGTGGTGCCCGGTGTGGCGACGGGCCAGGCCTGGATCACGGTGGACGGCGACGGCGAGAACGCGATCGTCGTCGTCCCCGGCGCCAACGCACGCGCCACGGCGCCGGACCTCGACGGGTGGGGGGCCGGCGACGTCCTGCTGCTGCAGCTCGAGGTGCCGCTCGACGTCGTGGCGGCGACCGCGCGGGCGGCCCGTGCCCGCGGTGTGCGCGTGGTCGTCAACGCCGCGCCGTATGCCGCCCTGCCGCACGACGTGGCCGCGCTCGCAGACCCGCTCGTGGTCAACGAGCACGAGGCGATGCTGCTCGCCGACGGCGACGTGCTTCCCGGCTCCCTGCTCGTGACGTTCGGCGCGGCCGGCTGCTCGTGGGACGGCGCGAGGCACGAGGGCCGTGCCGTCCCCGCGGCCGAGGTGGTGGACACCACGGGCGCCGGGGACGCCTTCTGCGGCGCCCTGGCCGCCGCGCTCGCGGACGGGAGCGACCGGGTCGAGGCGGTGGAGCGGGCCTCCGCGGCCGGTGCCGACGCGGTGCGCAGGCTCGGCGCCCAGCCTGACCCGGGGCTCTAGGGAGCGAAGGTCAGTTCACCGAGACGTGGACGTGGTCCAGGTGGTTGGCCGTGGGGCTCCCGCGGTCGGACATCAGCTTCCACGTGCCGCTGCTGGGGTACCAGATCCGCTGGTACCAGATGACGTACTTCACGTTGAGCTCGGCGGCCTGCGCCATGACGTAGGCCGCGACCGCGTCGCCCTGCGCCTTCGAGCCGACCATCGTGTCGACGGCGTTGCCGGTGCCGTGGTCCATGTCGCCGGCCCGGAAGCCGCCGTAGTCGTGGATCTGGGGGAAGTGGTCGCGGATCGCGTTGAGGACGATGAGGCCGTGCTGGGTCAGCCCCAGCTCCGGGCGCAGGCCGGTGCGCCGGATGCCGCGGGAGGCGGCGGTGTCCGTGCGGTCGGCCGACGCCGCCCCGGCGGGGGCGGCGACGGTGCCGCGACGGGGCGTGGCCTCGAAGCCGATGTGGCCGTAGGTCTGCGGCGCGGTCAGGGCGGTGTCGGGAGCCCAGACCGTGGTGGCCGCGACCGGGCGCGGGGCGTCGGCCAGCTCGAAGACGGGGGCCGCCGTCATGGGACCGGACCACGCGCTCAGGGCACCGACCGCGGCGACCAGGACACCGGTGGTCTTGAGCAGCCCGGCGCGGGTCGGGCGCAGGAGCGCGAGGAGCAGCGGCCGCGGCAGGGGCCGGGGCGCGGCAGGCGCGCGGTGGCGGCCGGAACGGGTGGGCTGGTCGGGCATGGGGTCAGTTCCTCGGTGGCGGGGGGACCAGCGGTCACCGTACCGAAGGCCCTGCCAGGTCACAAAGAGGTCACGGCGCGTCGCTGTGGACATGTCGCGCCCCGTGGCGCCGGCTGTGGACGACGAGGTGGGCGGCAGGTTCGCGCCCAGCCAGTTCAGGCGGGGCGGACGATGAGGGCCACCTGGTTGCTGCGCACCCGGGTCAGGACGACGGTCGCCTCGGACGACCCCTTGGCCGGCAGGCGCAGCTGGCGGCGGAGCAGGTCGGCGTCGACGGACACGCCGCGCTTCTTGACGGTCAGCCGGTCGAAGCCGTGGTCGCGCAGCCACCCGCGCAGCGCCTTGACGTTGAACGGCATCGCCTCGACGACGACGAACCGCCGCGCGAACGGCACGTCCTCGGCCCGGTCGGCGCTGACGTAGCCCACGCCCTCGTCGAGCTCGTACCCGTCGACGGCGGCAGTGACGGCACCCACGAGGCCCGCCCGCAGGACGGCCTTGTCCGGCTCGTAGAGCCAGGATCCCACCGCCGCGAGCGAGGCGGCCCGCTCGTGCTCCGGTGCGTCGGCCTCCGTCACGACGACGGGGGCCGCCCCGGGGCGCAGCAGCGCCGCCGTGCGACCCGGTGCCTGGGCGAGCGGACCGAACCAGACGGCGCACTCCAGCACCTCGCCGGCGAGCGAGGTCCACTGTGCCTCCGCGCCGGCCGGCAGGGCGTGGTGGGGGAAGGCGGGCGCGAGCTTCACGCCGGTCGCGGGCAGCGCGCGGGCGACCTCCTGGACCTGCTCCCAGCTCGGCGTCATGGAGTCGAGCCCGAACACCCGGCGGGTGCGGCCGTGCACGTCGGCGACCCCGGGCGTACGCCGCGCCGGGTCCAGCCACGCGCCCACCCCGCGGGCCCCCTCACCGGCCGGCGGCACGAACTCCTCGACCCGGCCCTGCACCGCGGTGGAGTCGGGCCAGTGCCGGAGGTTGACCGCGGCGATGGCGGCCGTCACCTCGTCGGCGTCGATGGCCCGGACCCGCAGGTCGAGGCCGGCCATCGCCATGGCGTCCGCCCCGATGCCGCAGCCGAGGTCGTGGACGGTGGAGATGCCGGCCCGGCGGAAGCGCTGCGCGTGCCGCGCGGCCACGGTCAGGCGGGTGGCCTGCTCGAGGCCGTCGGAGGTGAAGACCATGCCCTGGGCGAACTCGCCGAACTTGTCGACCGCGCGGGCGCGCAGCCGCGACTGGTTGAGCGCCGCCGCGACGAGGTCGGCGTCGAAGCCGACGCCGCGCAGCCGGTCCTGCAGCCCGAGCGCCTCCTTCTCGTCGTACGGCGGCAGCGACTGGAGCAGGCCCCACCCCTCGCCGGTGGTGAGGCGTCGCAGCAGGGCCAGGTCCATGCGCGGCATTGTTCCCTACCGCGCGCGAGGGACGGTCAGCGGCCTCGGCGCCACTCGTAGGGGGTCGTGGTGGTCACCTTGACCAGCCCGGACTGCTCGAGGATGGGGCGCGAGAACTCGGTCGAGTCGCTGTTGAGGTACCGCTTGCCGTGGCGCAGGGCCGACCGCGCCCGGGCCGACGTCAGCGCCCGGTAGATGCCGCGCCCCCGCCACTCCGGTCGGGTGGCGCCGCCCCAGATCCCCGCGAACTCGGTGCCCTCCACCGGCTCGAGCCGGCCGGCGCTCACGACCTCGCCGCCGGCCTCGGCCACCCACAGCTCCATGTCGTCGCGGGTCCGGAGCCGGTGGAGGACCTGCTCCTCCATCTCGGCGGCGAGCTCGGGGGAGTCGCCGAACACCTCGGCCTGCATCGCCAGCATCCGCCGCGCGTCGTCCTCGTCGGTGACCTGCCGCACGACCACTCCTTCCGGCAGGTCCACGTCGTAGGCGAGCAGCCGCGCCTCGCCGACCATGACCGACTCGGGCTCGTCGGGCACGAAGCCGCGCGCGACGAGGGCCTCGTGCAGCCCGGGGGCGTGGTCGTGGCCGCGCGTCTTCCACTCCACCCGGACGACGGACGGGTCCTGCTCGTAGTGCGCGAGGGCCGCCTCGACCCACTCCCGGACCTGTTCCCCGGTCGCAGGCCGACCGCCGGTGTCCAGGCTGCGGTAGGTGATGAAGCCACGGCCGCCGAGGTAGGTGGCGCAGTGCAGCGGCCCGATCCGCTCGACCGCGACGGCCGAGGCGACCTCGACCCGCAGCTGCTCGTCGTACGCGCCGAGCAGGGCGGCGGGGGAGTCGGTCACGGGCGAAACCCTGCCCCAGCGGACTCGGCCTGCTCAACCGGATAACGGCGCCACCGTCCGCCCTCGGCGAACGGCGCGACACGGGTTGGCACTCGAGTTGACCGAGTGCTAACAGGGTGCCTAGATTTGCCGTTGGCACTCCGGTTCGCCGAGTGCTAACGCAGGAGCCAGGCCGACCCCCGCGACGGCGGCCGAACGACTGCGACGCACAGCATCCACCTGTCCACTCCGACATTCCCGAAGGGGAGGTCACCATCGTGTCGGTTTCCATCAAGCCGCTCGAAGACCGCATCGTCGTCAAGAGCGTCGAGGCCGAGCAGACCACCGCGTCCGGCCTCGTCATCCCGGACACCGCGAAGGAGAAGCCCCAGGAGGGCGAGGTCCTCGCGATCGGTCCCGGTCGCATCGACGACCACGGCAACCGCGTCCCGCTCGACGTCAACGTCGGCGACCGCGTGATCTACAGCAAGTACGGCGGCACCGAGATCAAGCACGGCGGCGAGGAGTACCTCATCCTCTCCGCGCGCGACGTCCTCGCCGTCGTCGGCTGACGACGCACCACACACAGCACGCCCCGGCGGGCCCCGCTGGGGTCGCGCGCGGGGCGTGCTGCGTTGTGCGCAACGCACCCGTCCCGCGTATGCCGGCAGCTCGGCATACCGCCGAACTTCACTGAGAACGAAGGACTTTCATGGCCAAGACGCTGGAGTTCAACGACTCCGCTCGCAAGTCGCTCGAGCGCGGTGTCGACGCGCTCGCGAACGCCGTCAAGGTGACGCTCGGCCCCAAGGGCCGCAACGTCGTCATCGACAAGAAGTGGGGCGCCCCCACGATCACGAACGACGGTGTCACCATCGCCCGTGAGGTCGAGCTCGAGGACGCGTACGAGAACCTCGGCGCCCAGCTCGCCAAGGAGGTCGCCACCAAGACGAACGACGTCGCGGGTGACGGCACCACCACCGCCACCGTGCTCGCGCAGGCCATGGTCAAGGAGGGCCTGCGCAACGTCGCCGCCGGCGCCGCGCCGTCCGGCCTCAAGCGCGGTATCGACAAGGCCGTCGAGGCCGTGTCCGACCAGCTGCTCAAGGTCGCCCGCGAGATCGAGGGCAAGGACGAGATCGCCCAGGTCGCCGCGCTCTCCGCGCAGGACCAGACCATCGGGTCGACCATCGCCGACGCCTTCGACAAGGTCGGCAAGGACGGCGTCATCACCGTCGAGGAGTCCTCGACCGCGACGACCGAGCTCGAGTTCACCGAGGGCATGCAGTTCGACAAGGGCTACATCTCGCCCTACTTCATCTCCGACGCCGAGCGCATGGAGGCCGTGATCGAGGACGCCTACGTCCTCATCAACCAGGGCAAGATCTCCGCGATCGCCGACGTCCTGCCGGTGCTGGAGAAGGTCGTCAAGAGCGGCAAGCCGCTGCTGATCATCGCCGAGGACATCGACGGCGAGGCGCTGTCGACCCTGGTGGTCAACAAGATCCGCGGCACGTTCAACGTCGTGGCCGTCAAGGCCCCGGGCTTCGGCGACCGCCGCAAGGCGATGCTGCAGGACATGGCCGTCCTCACCGGTGGCCAGGTCATCTCCGAGGAGGTCGGCCTCAAGCTCGACCAGGCCGACCTCGACGTGCTGGGCCAGGCCCGCCGCGTCGTCGTCACCAAGGACACCACCACGATCATCGACGGCGCCGGCTCGGCCGACGACGTCACCGGCCGGGTCAACCAGATCAAGGCCGAGATCGAGCGCACCGACTCCGACTGGGACCGCGAGAAGCTCCAGGAGCGCCTCGCCAAGCTCGCCGGCGGCGTCTGCGTCATCAAGGTCGGTGCCCACACCGAGGTGGAGCTCAAGGAGAAGAAGCACCGCATCGAGGACGCGATCTCCGCGACCCGCGCGGCCATCGAGGAGGGCATCGTCGCCGGTGGCGGCTCCGCCCTCGTCCACGCCTCCTCGGTCATCGACGGCCTGGGCCTGTCCGACGACGAGAAGGTCGGCGCCGCGATCGTGGCCAAGGCCGCGGCGGAGCCGCTGCGCTGGATCGCCGAGAACGCCGGCATGGAGGGCTACGTCGCCGTCTCCAAGGTGCGCGAGCTCGAGGTCGGCAACGGCCTCAACGCCGCCACCGGCGAGTACGTCGACCTGGTCAAGGCCGGCGTCATCGACCCGGTCAAGGTCACCCGCTCCGCCCTGCGCAACGCCGCCTCGATCGCGTCGATGGTGCTCACCACCGACACGCTCGTCGTGGAGAAGAAGGAGGAGGAGCCCGAGGCCGCAGGCGGTCACGGGCACGGCCACGGCCACTGAGCCAGCCGCCTCCCGGTTCACGAGGGCCCGCTCCCACCACGGTGGGGGCGGGCCCTCGCCGTGCCCGGGCCCCGTCCGACGCCCGGGCCCTGCCGGGTGCCCGGACGGTGTGCGACATTGGGGAGGTCGCCCGGGTGCCACGGGGTGCGCGGGCGCGGCGAGGTGGTCGCGATGGAGCGGTATGCGTCCGCGCCGGGCTTCGAGGAGTACGTCGAGGCCCGCGGTGTCGACCTGCTCCGCACCGCCTGGCTGCTCGCCGGCAGCGACGAGGGCGCACGACGGCTCGTGGGGGCGACGCTCGCGCGGGCCTGGCCGCGGTGGTCGCACCTGGCCGAGGTCGGCGCGGGCTCGTACGACGTCGAGCTGCGCCGTCAGCTGGTGGAGCTGCACCGGCGCGGCCGCGGGAGACCGCACCGGACCGGGGGACGGCAGCTCCAGGGCCTGCCTGCCGGTGACCGGCGGGTGCTCGAGGAGCTGCTGGCACTGTCCCCGACCGACCGCGCACGGGTGGTCCTGGCGCTGTTCGACGGGCTCGCCGACGGCCCGCTCGCCGCGGCGCTCGACGAGCCCGTCGCGGCTGCGCGCCGCCGTCGCGAGGCCGCGGTCGACTCACTGGCGGCAGCCACCGGTCTCGACGCCCCGGCGCTCGCCGCCGCCCTCGACCGCCTGGCCCCGGCGTCCCCCTCCGTCGACGGGCTCGGCGGGGCTCCGGTCCTGCGCCCGTCCAGGGCTCGACGGCTCGTCGGGTGGGCCGGTGCGGCCGTGGCGCTGTTGGGCGCCGCCGCCGTGGCGGCTTCCGTGGCGGCCCCCCGGCTCGGGGCACCCTCACCGCCCACGCCGGTTCCCGTGCCGTCCCGCACGGCGCTCGCTTCCTCCGACTGCGAGCGGCGCCAGGACGCACCTGCCGTGCCGCCCGGGCCCGGGCTCGGGACGTCCGGCAACCCGGTCGTCGCGGTCGTGGTGTGCGCCCGGACCGACGACGACTCGGTCTGGACCGGCTACCTGCCGCCGTCGCAGCCCGTGACGGACGCGCGGGCGATCGCGATGATCTCCCTGGCGAGGCGGGATGCCGGGTCAGGCTGCGGCGACGTCCCCCAGGGGCCTGCCTTCCGGGTGGTCGTCGAGTCGTCCGACGGTCACGTCGCGACCTACGCGAACGAGGGCCTGCGCTGCAACGGGTGGCCCGCCCTCGACAGCTTCTACCGTGCCGAGGCGGAGCAGGACACCGTGCGCGCCCAGTCGCGCTGGGACGACGGCTTCCTCACCTGCCCGCCGGTCTTCGACCTGGAGCCGGCCGCGTCCCCGGCCGAGCCGCTGCCGCGCGGCACGCGTTTCGACCTGGCGACCCTGTGCCTGCACCCGTTGCCGGTGGGCGGCCGGGTCCCCAGGATGCGGCCCGTGACCAGGCTGGTCCTGGCGCAGTCACAGGTCGCCCAGCTCGACGCCGAGCTCGCGACGCACGGCTCCACCCGCCGGGCGCGACCGCCGTGCCGGGCCTCCACCGGCCTGTTCGTCATCCGGGCCCGGACCACGACCGGCCGGGTCGTGGACCTGGCAGGGGCGTGCCCGGAGCAGCTCGGCGTCGACTTCGACCGCGGTGAGTGGCTCCGGCTCGGCCCCGCGTCCGCCGCGATGGTGAGCACCGGGCTCGACGTGTCCTACCGCTAGGTGTACTGACCCGCGAGGTTGTTGACGCGGTTGATGGGTGGTCGTCCGGCGAGGGCGGTGTGGGCGCGGTGGTGGTTGTACTGGTGGAGC
>NZ_JBHUYG010000066.1:0-23706 GCF_042668795.1 Pedococcus sp. NPDC057267
GGGGCGGGGCCCGGGGCGGGGGGGCCCCCACCCGGGGCCACCCGGGGGGGGGGGGGGGGGGGGGGGGGGCGGGGCCACCCGCCACCCGCTAACGGGCGCCCCCCGGGTGGGGGGGGCGGCGCCCTTCGACGCTCAGGTGAGCTGCGCGACCGAGGTCAGCGCTCCTGCTTCAGGGTCGCGCTTCCTCGGGTTCCGCTGCGGCCGGGTGCTCGTACCTCGCCCCCAACCTGCGCTGCACCCTTCGTCAGCGCTCCTCGGTGCCGGCGATGAAGGCCTCGAGCTTGGCGCGGCCCTCGGTGTCCTCGCGCTGCACGGGCGGGGACTTCATGAGGTAGGACGAGGCGCTGATGAGGGCGCCGCCGATGCCGCGGTCCTTGGCGATCTTCGCCGCACGGATGGCGTCGATGATGATGCCGGCCGAGTTCGGGGAGTCCCAGACCTCGAGCTTGTACTCGAGGTTCAGCGGCACGTCGCCGAACGCGCGACCCTCGAGGCGCACGTACGCCCACTTGCGGTCGTCGAGCCACGCGACGTAGTCCGACGGGCCGATGTGGACGTTGCGGTCCTCCTTCTTGTCGGCCAGCGGGCCGGTGAGGTTGGAGGTGACGGCCTGGGTCTTGGAGACCTTCTTGGACTCGAGACGCTCGCGCTCGAGCATGTTCTTGAAGTCCATGTTGCCGCCGACGTTGAGCTGGTACGTGCGGTCCAGCGTGACGCCGCGGTCCTCGAACAGCTTGGCCATGACGCGGTGGGTGATGGTGGCACCGACCTGGGACTTGATGTCGTCACCGATGATCGGCACGCCGGCGGCCTCGAACTTCGCCGCCCACTCCGGGTCGGACGCGATGAAGACCGGCAGCGCGTTGACGAACGCGACACCGGCGTCGATGGCGCACTGGGCGTAGAACTTGTCCGCGTCCTCCGAGCCCACGGGCAGGTAGGAGACGAGGACGTCGACCTGCTGGTCCTTGAGGACCTGCACCACGTCGACCGGCTCGGCGTCGGACTCCTCGATGGTCATCGCGTAGTACTTGCCGATGCCGTCGAGGGTGTGGCCGCGCTGGACGGTGACGCCGGTCGGCGGGACGTCCGCGATCCTGATGGTGTTGTTCTCGGAGTTGTTGATCGCCTCGGCGAGGTCGAAGCCGACCTTCTTGGCGTCCACGTCGAACGCGGCGACGAACTCGACGTCCTTGACGTGGTAGTCACCGAACTGGACGTGCATGAGGCCAGGCACGGTGCCGGCCGGGTCGGCGTCCTTGTAGTACTCGACACCCTGCACCAGCGAGCTGGCGCAGTTGCCGACGCCGACGATGGCGACGCGCACGGATCCCATGGGGTTACTCCTTGTTTCCTGTGGTGGGGTTGGTGGCCGCGGGGCTGCCGGCCTGGGTTGCCCGCGGGGTGGAGGGGATGTTCCTCTCCGCGGTGATGAGCTCGTTGAGCCAGCGGACCTCGCGCTCGGCCGCGTCCTCGCCGTGCTGCTGCAGCGCGGCGGTGTACGCGTCGAGGCGCTCGCGGTTCTTCGCGGACGCCGACCGGATGGTCGCCAGCCGCTCCTCGAGCCGGCTGCGCCGGCCCTCCAGGATCCGCAGCCGGACCTCGGCCTCGGTGCGGGCGAAGAACGCGAGGTGGACGTCGAACGTGTCGTCCTCCCACGCCGTCGGCCCGGCCTCCTTGGCGAGGTCCTGGAAGTGCTCCTTGCCGTCCGCGGTGAGCTCGTACACGATCCGGGCCCGCTTGGACCCCGCCGTCCCCGCCGCAGCGGTGTCCGCGACCTCGGTGATGAGGCCCCGGTCGAGCAGCCCCCGCAGGCAGGGGTAGAGCGTCCCGTACGACAGCGCCCGGAAGACGCCGAGTGCCGCGTTGAGCCGCTTGCGCAGCTCGTAGCCGTGCATCGGGCTCTCGTGGAGCAGGCCCAGGACGGCGAACTCGAGCAGGTCGGACCGGCGACTCACGGGGCCTCCTTCCACGGGCGGCGGACGAACGGGAGATGGACACCGGGCACCCTCGAGGTGACCCGCTCGGGGAAGCGTAGCACTGGATATATCGGCGCGATATATCCGGCGAGATCCCGGTGGGCGAGCCCTCACAGGAAGAGCAGGCCATACTTGTCCCGGGTCGCCCCCGGGCGACCCCACGCACGTATGCCGATCGGGAAGGTCAGATGAGCTCCTCACGTCCCAGTACGCGGGCCGCCGCCAAGGCGGCGCGCGCCCGCCGGGAGAAGTCCAGCACCCAGTCCACCACCGGCCGTGGCCGCGGTGGCCGCGGGAAGGTCTGGGCGAAGCGGCTGGGCCTCGTGGCGCTCGCGGTCGTCCTCCTCGGCGTCATCGCCTTCTTCATCGCCTACGCGACGATCCAGGTGCCGCAGCCGAACCAGCTGGCCGACCGCCAGGCATCGATCATCTACTTCGCCGACGGCAAGACCGAGCTCGACCGGATCAGCCAGGTCAACCGGGAGGACGTCCCGCTCTCCAAGGTGCCCAAGCAGGTCCAGGAGGCGCACCTGTCGGCCGAGGACCGCGACTTCTACACGAACTCGGGGGTGAGCCCGTCCGGCATCGCGCGGGCCGTCTGGGTCGGCCTGCAGGGTGGGGAGCGCCAGGGCGGCTCGACCATCACGCAGCAGTACGTGAAGAACTACTTCCTGACCCAGGACCAGACCCTGTCCCGCAAGGGGCGGGAGATCATCATCTCGATCAAGATCGCCAAGCAGGAGTCCAAGGACACCATCCTGCAGAACTACCTCAACACGATCTACTACGGGCGCGGCGCCTACGGCATCGAGACCGCGTCCAAGGCCTACTTCGGCAAGGACGTCTCCCAGCTCTCCGTCTCCGAGGGGGCCCTGCTCGCCTCGGTCATCAAGGGCCCGTCGTTCTTCGACCCGGGCCTGGGCGCGACGCAGAAGGCCAACGCCGAGGCGCGCTGGAAGTACGTCATGGACGGCATGGTCACCAAGGGCTGGATCACGCGGGCCGAGCGCGACCAGGCGCAGTTCCCCACCAAGAGCCTGGTGAAGTACGAGCCGGCCAAGAGCAAGTCCGGTCCCAACGGCTTCATCACCGCCCTGGTCAAGAACGAGCTCAAGGCCAAGCTGAAGATCACCGACGAGGACATCGACCGTGGCGGCTACCGCATCGTCACCACCATCGACGCCCGGGCCCAGCAGGCAGCCGTCGACGCGGTCACCAAGCGGATGCCGCAGGGCAAGGAGAACGCGACACTGAGGGTCGGCCTCACGGCGATCAGGCCCGGTGACGGCGCGGTCGTCGCGATGTACGGCGGCGCGGACTACCGCAAGGAGCAGTTCAACACCGCCACGGACGCCACGATGCAGGCCGGGTCGACGTACAAGGTCTTCGCCCTGCTCGCGGGACTGGCCCAGGACAAGCCGATCAGCACCAAGACCCTGTTCCCCGGCTACAGCCCGCAGTACTTCCCCGAGTTCGCCGACAAGAACTCCGCCAAGGCCTCCGAGCGCGCCGGGCGGGTGACGAACTTCAACGGCGAGCAGTACGGCAACATCGACCTGCGCACGGCCACCGCGCACTCGGTGAACACCGTGTACGCCCAGCTCAACATCAAGGTGGGGCCGGACAAGACGAAGGCTGCGGCGGTGGCCGCCGGGCTTCCCGAGAAGCAGCAGAGTGCCAACTACGCCAACGTCTTCGGCACCACCCACGTGCGGGTCATCGACATGGCCAACGCCTACGCGACCATCGCCTCCAACGGGGTGCGGGCCACGCCGTACTTCATCCGCAGCGTCACCGGAGGGCCCGGCAACCTCAACTACCAGGCCAAGCCCGTCACGAAGGCGGCGTTCGACAAGAGCGTCACCGCCGACGCCATCGACGCCATGGAGCAGCCCATCAAGCAGGGCACGGCGACGTACGCCCAGGCGCTGGGGCGCCCGGCGGCCGGCAAGACCGGGACCACGACGGACAACAAGGCCGCCTGGTTCGACGGCTTCACGCCCCAGCTCGCGACGGCGGTGGGCATCTACAGCAGCGGCAAGGGTGGTGCCGAGCTCTCGATGAACTCCGTCCCGAACCTCTACGGGCCGGGGACGGGCACGGGCGAGATGACCGGTGGCACGGTGCCGGTCCGCATCTGGACCGACTTCATGACGGCTGCGCTGCAGGGCCAGAAGGTCGTCGACTTCCCCCAGCGTGCCGGCCTGGGTGACAACCAGGTCTACACACCGCCGCCGACCACCACGACGACGTCGTCGACGACCACCACGACCACCACGACGACGACCACGACGACGCCGCCGACCACCACGACGACGACGCCGACGCCCACGAAGACCAAGGGGCCGGGCAAGCCGACGGTGACGGCGCCCACGTCGACGACGCTGACACTGGGCGCGCCGGCGCCACAGCAGACCACCGCCGCGCCGTGACGGCGGCGGCCCCGGAGCGGCAGGTCGAGGGCCTGCCGGGCGACGCGCTGGCCCTCGCGGGGGGGCCGCTGGGCCGGCACGCCTCCGCCCGGGCCGCGTCGTGGCTGGCCACCGTGCTGCCGCTGCTCGTCGCGACGGCGCTCACCATGGCCCTGTCGGTGGTGCAGCGCTCGCACTGCATCCAGAAGGGCTGGGTGGGGTCGGACCAGTTCTGGCACGGCTGCTTCTCGGACCTGCCGTCGCTGTACCAGCTGAACCACCTGCACGACGGGCTCGGCTCCTACCTGACCGGCTCGGGGACCACGTCGGACCACCCGGTGCTCAGCGGGAGCCTGCTGACCCTGCTGGGCGGCCTCGTCCCGGACGGCGCGTTCCTCGACCAGACCCGCTGGTTCGTCCTGCTCTGGGCGGTCGTGGCCACCGCGTGCGCGCTCGGCATCGTCTGGCTGACGGCCGCCACCCGCCCGCGCCACGCGGCGCTGGCGGCCCACGTCTCCCTGAGCCCGGTGCTGCTGCTCGCGGCGATGGTGTCGGTCGACCTGTTCGGGGTCGTGCTGGTCAGCGCCGGGGTGTGGTTGTGGGCGCGGCGCCGGCCGCTCGCCGCGGGAGTCCTCCTGGGCCTCGCCGTCACGGCCCGCACCTACCCGCTCCTCGTCCTGCTGGCCCTGCTGCTGCTCGGCCTGCGCACCGGCCGGCTCGCGGCGGTGGGCCGCTCGCTGCTCGGGGCGGTCGTCGCTGTCGCCGTCGTGCTGGTGCCGTTCCTGCTCGGCAACCCCAGCGCCGTCCTGCGCAGCACCGACGTGTGGTGGCAGAGCGCGCCCGGCCTCGGCTCGGTGTGGATGCTGCCCCAGCTCGTCGGCCTCGACCCCCTGCCGCCCGGGCTCGCCACCCTGCTGTCGATCGCGACGGGCGTGCTGGCGCTGCTCGCCGGGACCGTCTTCGCCCTGCGCCCGGGCCCGCGTCCCACGGTGGCGCAGGTGTCGCTGGTGCTCGTGGCGCTCGTGCTGCTCACCGGCAAGGCGTTCCCGGTTCAGGCCTCGCTGTGGCTGGTGCCCCTGGTCGCGCTGTGCGGCCTGCGCTGGCGCGACCACCTCGTGTGGGCGGGTGCCGAGGCCCTGCACTTCACCATGGTGTGGCTCTACGTCGCGGGCCTGTCCACGCCCGACCGTGGCCTGCCGCCCGGCTGGTACGCGGTCTTCCTCCTGCTCCGCGTGGCCGGGGTGGCCTGGCTGGTCGTCCGCGTCTGGCGCACCCACACGGCGGTGCCGGCGCCCAGGGAGCCGGCGCCGACGGCATACCCCGCCACGACGCCGGCACACGATGCCGAACCCGGGTCTTCGCGCGATCTCGGCGGTGTGGACCGCGCGGATCGATCAGACTCCGGCGTCGCCACCGAGGCCAACGCCGTGGGGGACGCGGACGAGGCGGACGACGACGAGCTGGCCGGAGACTTCGCCGGCGCACCGGACCGCCTGCTGGTGCGGATCACCTGAGCCGGACCCGGTCGCCCCGGCCTGTGGAGAACGATTCGGAGTTGTCGTCGCCGCCCGGTACCCTTGTCAGGTTCCCCCACGGCACGAGCCGGCGGGGGATCGCACTGCAACCCTCCTGTCACGGAAGGACCGTGACCGCCACAGACCAAAGGAGGCGGGTTACCAGCATGCGTCAGTACGAACTGATGGTCATCCTCGACCCCGAGCTGGACGACCGCACGGTCGCTCCGTCGCTCGACAAGTTCCTCACCGTCGTGACCAAGGACAAGGGCACCGTCGACAACGTCGACATCTGGGGCCGTCGTCGCCTGGCCTACGACATCAAGAAGAAGTCCGAGGGCATCTACGCCGTCGTCAACTTCACCGCTGAGCCGGCCACGGCCAAGGAGCTGGACCGCCAGCTCGGCCTGAACGAGTCGGTCATGCGCACCAAGCTCCTGCGCCCCGGCGCCTGAGCAGCACCGATCCGAACCCCGGTCCCGCACCGCGCGACCCGGACCACCTGACACGAACAGGGGACACGCTCCATGGCTGGCGACACCGTCATCACCGTCATCGGCAACATCACCGGCGACCCCGAGCTGCGCTTCACCCCCTCGGGCGCTGCCGTCGCGAACTTCACCGTGGCCTCCACGCCCCGGCAGTTCGACCGGCAGAGCAACGAGTGGAAGGACGGCGAGACGCTGTTCATGCGCTGCTCGGTGTGGCGTGACGCGGCGGAGAACGTCGCCGAGTCGCTGCAGCGTGGCACCCGGGTCATCGTCACCGGCCGCCTGAAGTCTCGCTCGTACGAGACCAAGGAGGGCGAGAAGCGCACCGTCATCGAGATGGAGGTCGACGAGGTCGGCCCCTCCTTGCGGTACGCGACTGCGAAGGTCAACAAGACCCAGCGCTCCGGCGGTGGCGGCGGTGGCTTCGGCGGCGGCCAGCAGGGCGGCGGCTACGGCGGCGGCCAGCAGCAGGACGACCCCTGGGCGACCGGTCCCTCCGGTGGCCACCAGGGCGGCGGCCAGCAGCAGGGCGGCGGCCAGCAGGGCGGCGGATGGGGCCAGGCCCCGTCCTACGACGAGCCCCCGTTCTGATCGGCGCCTGACCGGTCCGGATCATCCGGTATGCCGGTGGCGCACCGCCCGCGGGACGCCCACGGCACACCACAGCAAGACAGCACCACCACCATCCCTGGGAGACCAGGGCTCATCCTGAAACTCGAAGGAGAGCACCACGATGGCCAAGCCCGTTGTGCGCAAGCCCAAGAAGAAGGCCAACCCGCTGAAGGCGGCGAAGGTCGAGAACATCGACTACAAGGACACCGCGCTGCTGCGCAAGTTCATCTCCGACCGCGGCAAGATCCGCGCTCGCCGGGTGACCGGTGTGTCCGTCCAGGAGCAGCGGCTCATCGCCACCGCGGTCAAGAACGCCCGCGAGATGGCGCTGCTGCCCTACTCCAGCTCGTCCCGCTGAGCTCGGGCGCTAGGAAGGAACTGACATGAAGGTCATCCTGACGCACGAGGTGAGCAACCTCGGCACCGCCGGTGACGTCGTCGACGTCAAGGACGGCTACGCCCGCAACTTCCTGTTCCGCCGTGGCCTGGCCACCGCGTGGACCAAGGGCGGGCAGAAGCAGGTCGACGCCATCGCCAAGGGCCGTGAGGTCCGCGAGGTGAAGACCCTCGAGGAGGCCAAGTCCATCAAGGGCAACCTTGAGAACGGCACCGTCAAGGTCGTCGCCCACGCCGGCCAGTCCGGCCGCCTGTTCGGTGCGGTCTCTCCGGCCGACGTCGCCGACGCCGTCAAGGCGGCCGGTGGCCCGGAGCTCGACCGCCGCCGGATCGAGATCCCGACCCCGATCAAGTCGGTGGGCTCGCACCAGGCGACCGTCCGGCTGCACCCCGAGGTGCAGGCCACGGTCAAGCTCGACGTCGTCGCCGGCTGACGACGACAGCCCGAGGAGTCAGCCCGTGAGCGCGGGCTGACGACGCGAGGTCGACGAAGGGCCCGACCCCCACGGGGGTCGGGCCCTTCCGCCTGTCGCCGTCCGGGCGCACGATGACGGCATGGAGACATGGGACGCCCTGCGGGCGAGACGGAACGTCCGGCAGTTCACCAGCCAGCCGGTGCCCGACGACGCGCTGGACCGGATCCTCGATGCCGGTCGGCGCGCGCCCTCGGCGAGCAACTGGCAGCCCTGGGACTTCGTCGTCGTGACCGACCGGGCGCAGCTGGCCGAGCTGGCGAAGGTCTGGCAGGGCGCGGGGCACGTGGCCGGCGCGGCGGCCGCGATCGCGCTCGTCGCCCCGGAGCCCGAGGACGACCGGCAGGCCGGCCTGCTGCAGTACGACCTCGGCCAGGCGACCTATGCCATGACCGTCGCGGCGGCCGACCTCGGCATCGGCACGGGGCACGCCGCCGCCACGGACCAGCGGCAGGCGAAGGCCGTGCTCGGCTTCCCCGACGGGCGGTTCCTCGCCTACGTGCTGTCCGTCGGCTACCCCGCGGACAAGCCGCTGGCGGTGCTGACCCGCCTGGACCGGCGTCCCTTCGACGAGGTCGTGCACCGCGGCACCTGGTGAGCGCACCGGTCACCCGCGAGCACAACACCGGCTGAGCACCGGCTGAGCACCGGCTGAGCACGGGCTGACCACCGCGCGGCTCGGGTCGCGGGTCGGTGACCCCGGCTGCCTCGCGGGCGTGCCGTGGCGCGGACCGGCCGCTCGGGTCAGGATGGTCCGCATGGGCAGGCGGGTGGCGGTCGCGGCGACGGGTCCGGTCTCCGCCGACGCGGGGATGGCGGCGGCCGCGGCCGGGGGCAACGCGGTCGACGCCGCGATCGCTGCCATGGTCGCGGCGATGACGACCGAGCCGGGGATCGTGTCGGTGCTCGGCGGCGCCTTCGTCACCGTGTGGCCTGCCGGTGGTGAGCCGGAGGTCGTCGACGGGAACGTCGAGATGCCGGGCCGCGGTCTGCCGCGCGAGCGGTTCGGGACCGGCCTGCGGGAGGTCACCACCAGCTACGGCGGCGGCCTCACCCTGTACGCCGGGCACGGCAGCGTCGCCACCCCGGGCGCGTTCGCCGCCCTGGGGGTCGCCCACGACCGGCACGGGACGGCGCCCTGGCGCGAGGTCCTGGCCCCGAGCGTCGCCGCTGCCCGGGACGGGTATGCCGTGGGCGTCGCGGCCGCGAGCTACCTCGCGCTCACGGGCGAGAGCGTGTTCGGCTGGGACCCGCACACCCGACCCCTGGTGCGCCGGGCGGACGGCAGCCCGGTGCAGGCGGGCGACGTCGTCCCCAACCCCGACCTCGCGACCACGCTCGAGCACATCGGCGCGGAGGGCGCGCGCAGCCTGTACACCGGGGACCTCGGCGCGCGGATCGCGGCCGACATGGACGAGCGGGGTGGGCTGGTCACGGCCGGCGACCTCGCGGCATACCGGGCGCAGGTGCGCACCCCGTTGCGGATCCGGCTGGGCGACTGGGACCTGGCCACCAACCCGCCCCCCTCGGTGGGCGGACCGATGCTGGCGGTGATGCTGGGCGAGCTCGTGGCGGCGCAGGGCTGGGACTGGGCCCGGGTGGTCGAGGTGCAGCGCAGGGTCCTGACGTACCGCACCCGGGTGCACGACCTGTCGACCGACCTCGAGGAGGACGGGTACGCGCTGCTCGAGGCGGTGGAGCGGCACGGCCTCGCGGGCCTGCCGACGTCGTCGTCGACCGCCCACGTGTCGGCGGCAGACAGCGACGGGACGGTGTGCGCGATCACGGCGTCGAGCGGCTACGGGTCGGGGGCGACCGTGCCGGGCACCGGGATGATGCTCAACAACTGCCTCGGCGAGCCCGAGCTCAACCGGCTCGGCCTGCACGCCCTCGAGCCCGGCACCCGGCTCGCCTCGAACATGGCGCCCTCGGTGGCCCGGGCGGGCGACGGCTCGGTGCTCGCCGTCGGCAGCCCGGGGGCCGACCGGATCACGACGGCGCTCATGCAGGTGCTGGCCCGGCACTGCCTGCACGGCGACCCGGTGCAGGAGGCGATCGACGCCCCGCGGGTGCACGTGCGGGTCCTCGACGGCGACGACGTGCAGGTCGACCACGAGGACGACGAGGCGCTGGTGGCCGCCATCGAGGGGCTCGGCCTGCCGGCGTACTCGCACGGTCCGCGCTCGATGTTCTTCGGCGGGGTGGGCGCTGCGTGGCGTGGGGGTGACGGCACGCTCGCCGCCGCCGGCGACCCCCGCCGCGAGGCCGCCACCCGCGTCTCCGCCTGACGACCCCGGGCGCGGCCCGGGGGAGGCGTGCCTAGCGGGAGGCGTGCCTAGCGGGAGGCGCCGGTGACGACCCACGCGTCGCCGCGGACCCGCCACCAGAAGAACGCCGCCCGGATCGCCATGAACGCCGTGAACACCACCCACAGCACGGTCACGGCATACGGCGCCCCGTGGGTGAGCAGCCCGTCACCGGCGAGGTGGACCCACACCGCCAGGGGCGCGTAGAGCACGAGCGTCGCGGCCATCGCGCCGGCCAGCCAGCGACCGTCGCCGGCGCCGATGAGGACGCCGTCGACGACGAAGACGTACCCGGCGAGCGGCTGCCCGAGCGCCACGACGACGAGGGCCGCGGCGAGCGCGGAACGGACGGCGGGGTCGGAGGTGAAGAGCGCCGGCAGGAGGCGGTGGACCGCGAGCAGCAGGACGCCGAGGACGGCGCCGCCCCAGACCCCCCAGCGCAGCATCAGGGTCGTGGCCGAGCGCGCGCCCACCACGTCGCCGGCCCCGAGCGCCTTGCCGGTCAGGGCCTGTGCCGCGATCGCGAGGGCGTCGAGCGCGAAGGCGAGGAAGCTCCACACCGTCGTCGCCACCTGGTGCGACGCGAGCGGCACTTCGCCGAGCCCGGCCGCCACCCAGGTGGTGAGCAGGAGGATCGCGCGCAGCGCCAGCGTGCGGACCAGCAGCGGTATGCCGGTGAGCCCGGCCCGCAGCACCCGACCGGGGTGCGGGTGCAGGGTCGCGCCGGCGCGGCGGGCGTGGCCGACCAGCACGGTCGCGAGGCCGGCGGCCATGCCGGTCTGCGCGATCACCGTGCCCCACGCCGAGCCCGCGATGCCCCAGTGGAGGCCGTAGACGAGGAGCAGGTTGAGCGCGATGTTCGACGTGAAACCAACGACCGAGGCGACGAGTGGGGTGCGGGTGTCCTGCAGCCCGCGCAGGACCCCGGTCGCGGCGAGGGCGACGAGCATGGCCGGGATGCCGAGGGCCGAGATCCGCAGGTAGGTCGCCGCGTAGCCGATGGCCGCGTCGGAGGCACCGAAGAGGCGGCAGAGGGGCTCGGCGGCCAAGCCGACCGCGACGGCGGTCAGCGCCCCGAGCCCGACCGCGAGCCAGGTGCCGTCCACCCCGGCGGTCAGGGCGCCGCGCTCGCTGCCCGCCCCGACCTGCCGGGCCACGATGGACGTCGTGCCGTAGGCGAGGAAGACGAAGATGTTCGCCGCGGTGATGAGGGTGGCGCTGGCGACGCCGAGGCCGGCGAGCTGGGCGGTGCCGAGGTGGCCGATGATCGCCGAGTCGGCGAGCAGGAAGAGCGGTTCGGCGACGAGGGCGAGGAATGCCGGGACCGCCAGCCGCAGGACGTCACCCGCCTGGCCCGAGCTGTCCCCTCCCCGCGTGCGCACCGCGCCACCGTACCGAGGCCTGCAGGTCCGGCTCGTCCGGTCCCGCGTGTGGACGCAGAACGGTTCAGCGGCCCCAGCGCGCCCGGACGGTGGCGACGTAGTCGGCCACGTGCGCGGCCATGTCGACCTGCGGGTCCATGAGCCACTGCAGCTGCAGGCCGTCCATGAGCGCGACGACCTGCCGCGCGATGCTGGCTGCCGGCAGGTCCGGGTCCGCCAGCCCGTCCTCGACGGCCTCGCCGAGCGCGGCCGTGATCGCCGCGACGGCGGCCGCGTGGTGCCGCCCCAGCCACTCGTGCCCCGGGTGCGCCGGGTCGACGGCCTCACCGGCGAGGCTGGTGAACAGCCGCACGAACCCCTCGCGCCCGGCGTTGGTGCGCACGAGGTCGACCATGTCGTCGAGCACCTCCCACCCCCGGGCGGCGCCGCCGTGCCGCTCGGACATGGCGGCCAGGTCCCGGATGTCGCGCTGCTCGAGCACCTCGGCGAGCAGCACCTCCTTGGACGGGAAGTGGTGCAGCAGCCCGGTCTGCGACAGGCCCGACGCCTCCGCGACCGCGGTCATCGGCGTCGCGTGGAAGCCCCGCTCGGCGAACAGCTCGGAGGCCGCCGCCACGATCCGCTCGCGCGTCGCCGCCGGCGCGCCGCCGCCCCGCGGCCGGCCGCGTCCCCGGCGGGGGCGGCTGGCGGCGGGGGTGGCGGACACGTCGGCCAGCGTATGCCGTGGGCTCACCCGAGCGGGATGCGGTGGCGCACGTCCCCGAGGCCGCGGGCGACGAGGAGCTCACCCGCCCCCGACAGGCTCGCCCAGGCGCCGGCGCCGGTGTCCCAGCGGCGCCAGAGCCGCGGCTCGGTCGCGACCTCGACCGTCGACTCGCCGCCGGCCGGGACGGTGACCCCGGTCCAGCCGACGAGCCGGACCGGCTGGTCCTCCTCGGCCGGCTGGAAGTAGACCTGCACGACCTCGCGGGACTCCCGGGCCGAGGTGTTGCGCACGGTCACCTGCACGGTCGGCGTGCCGGACCCGACTGTCGCGCCGGCCCCGGCGCTCGAGGCGGTCCCGTCGGCACCGTCGGTCGTACCGCCCCCGTCGCCGGCGGCGGCACCGGTCCCGGCGAGTCCGGCCTCGGCATACTCCCAGGAGCCGTAGCCCTCACCGGCGCCGAGCCAGTACGCGGGCGCCGGGGCGCGCCCGGCGTGGAACCCGCGGTACCCGACGAAGGTGCCGTCGGTGTACTCGAGCTGCAGGTCGGTGGGCTCGACGTCCCAGGCGGGGGCGGCGCCGTCGGCGACCGGCCACGAGGTGACCAGCCGGCCGGCGGGCTCGCGCACCCCCAGCAGGGCGTCCGCCACGGAGTGGCCGCCCTCCTGGCCCGGGAGCCCGACGACGAGGACGGCGTCGACGTCACCGGCCCACGGCATCAGCACCGGGGTGGCGGCGTTGACGACGACGACGGTGCGTCGGGCGGCTGCGGCCACCGCGGCGACGAGGTCGTCCTGGCGACCGGGCAGCGCGAGCGTGGTCTTGTCGGTGGCCTCGGTCTCCTGCTCGGGCGTGAGGCCGACGACGACGACCGCGAGGTCGGCCGCCCGGGCCGCCTCCACGGCCGAGGTGATGACCTCGTCGGCCGGGGCGGGGACCGGCGCGACCACGAGCGACTTGATGCCCATGCCGGAGGCGATGGCGTGCGACAGGGTGCTCATCTTCCCGTCGGGACCGGGCTGCGGCTCGGACCGCACGACGGTGAGGACGGCCTCGACGAGCGTGCCAGGGGGCAGGTCGAGGTCGGTGGTCCAGACAGGCGGCTTGAGCATGGACTCGCCCGGGTCCGCGCCCTCGGCGGCGAGGTCGGCCGAGCCCATCTCGGTGCCGTCGACCAGCAGCTGCCAGCGGCCGGTGCCGCTGGCGCCCAGGCGCACCGGCCCGCCGGCGACGAGCTCGGCCGAGAGCCGCAGCTGCTCGGTCGGGCGAGGGAGGGTGTCGTCCCAGCCGGTGGTCACCGAGCTGGAGTCGCTGTGCTCGGCGAGCATGACCGCGCCGTCGCCGTCCACGTGCTCGACGTGCAGGCCGGGCGTGCCGGTCCGCGGGTCGCGGATCGCCTCGCTCGGCGCGGGCAGCGCGCGCTCGCGGACCTCGACCCCGTCGACGACGGTGAGCCGGTCGGCGAGCGCTGCGCGCAGGCCGTCGGCGACGGACACCTGGTGCGGCGGGTTCACCTGTGCCGACCCCCCGCCCATGCAGACGGTGTCGACCGCGTGCCGGCCCACGAGGGCGACCGTCTCCTCGCCGGACAGCGGGAGGACGCCGCCCTCGTTGCGCAGCACCACCATCCCGTCGGTGGCCAGGCGCCGCAGCTGGGCCCGGCGCTGCGGCGAGTCGGGGGCGGGCGAGTCGGTCGGCCAGGTCCGCCGGTCCTCCGGTGCGCCCAGCGCGCCGACGCGCTCGGCGAGCCGGAGCAGCCGCACGACGTGCTCGTCCACGACCGACTCGGGCACCGCGCCGGAGCGCACGTCCGCCACCAGCGCCTCGCCCCACGGGCCGTCCGGGCCGGGCATGACGAGGTCGAGCCCGCCGAGCGCGGCGGGCGCGGACGTCTTGGTCGCGAACCAGTCGGACATGAGCAGCCCGTCCCAGCCCCACTCGCCCTTGACCACCTCGTTGTTGACGTGGTCCTGCTCGGTGGCGGGGACGCCGTTGACGTCGTTGTAGGCGGCCATGATCGACCACGGGTTAGCCTCGTCCACCGCGATCTCGAACGGCAGCAGGTAGACCTCGCGCAGCGCCTCCTCGCTCACCACCGAGTTCATGTAGTTGCGCAGCGTCTCCGACTCGTTGGCCACGAGGTGCTTGGGGCAGGCGCCGATTCCTCTGTCCTGCAAGCCCTTGACGTATGCCGCGGCGAGCCGGCCGGTGAGCAGCGGGTCCTCCGAGTACGCCTCGAAGAGCCGGCCACCAAGCGGGGTGCGGTGCAGGTTGATCGTCGGCCCGAGCACGACGTGAATCTGCTGGCGCTCGGCCTCCTCGGCGAGCAGCTCGCCGACCTCGCGGGCGGTGTCCTCGTTCCAGGCACCCGACAGCAGGGTGGCGGTGGGCACGAGGGCGACCTCCTCGCCGCCGGTGAACTTCAGCCCGCGGACCCCGGTCGGGCCGTCGGAGAACGCCATCGGGGCGAGCCCGATCGAGTCCTCGCCGTGCAGGGTGAAGGAGGTGGCACCGGTGAGCAGGCGCACCTTGGTCTCGAGGTCGAGGCGGGCGACGAGGGCGGCGTAGTCGGTCACGGAGCCAGTCTCGTCCTGCGCGACGGCGTCTGCGCGGTGGCGGTCGGCGGTCCCGGTGGGCTGGGTGCTCAGGTCGGTGGACACGGGCGGGTCACTTCACTTTCTTGACGGGGAGGATCACGAGCGCCCCGGCGACCGCCACGACGGCGGCCGTCCAGAGCAGGAGGGTGTAGGAGGGCTGTGCGGCGGCACCGACGCCGAGAAGGAGCGACCCGAGGAAGGGCGCGGCCGACTGCGGGATCGCGTTGGCCATGTTGAAGACGCCGAGGTCCTTGCCGGAGTCCTGCGGGTTGGGCAGGACCTGGAGGACCAGGGCCATGTCGACGCTCATGTAGATGCCGTACGCCAGGCCCATGACGGCCTCGACGACGTAGAAGCCGGTGACGGTGTGGGTGTGCGCGAGGACCGCCACCCCGACGCCGAACAGGCCGGTCGAGGCCGCGACGAGGGTCTTGCGCCGGCCGGTGCGGTCGGACACGACACCGGCGGCCCAGCCGGCCAGGACGAGGACGACGGTGTAGACGAGGATGCCCGTCGCGATGGCCTGGGCGGCCGCGGCGTCCTTGAGGCCGATGCGGTCGACGAGGAAGTTCAGCCGGAAGGTCGTGAACAGGAAGCTGCTCAGGATGATGAGGAAGCGGCTCCACCAGGCGAAGCCGAAGTCCCTGTGCCGCAACGGGTTCACCCAGAACGCACCGGCGAGCGTGCGCAGGTCGAGGCGCGCGGGTCGCTGCGCCAGCACCGGGTCCGGCAGCACCACGGCATACGCCACCATGCCGACCACGCCGATCGCGGCGGGGACGAGGAAGAGGCCGAGCATGTTGTCGGTGAGCCGCGAGGCGATCTGGGAGGCGGCGAGCACGCCGACGTTCTGCATGATGCCGACCATCGCCGAGACCTTGGCGTACTGGCGCTGCGGCAGCTGGTCGGCGAGCGTGGCGGTGAAGGCGGCGAAGCACGCGTTGGCGCCGAGCTGCGCGACGAACCAGCCCGCCGCGAGCGCCGGCACCGACCCGGCACCGGCGATGAACCACAGGGCCGCGGCCATGACGAGGACGCCGCCGACGATCCACGGGCGCCGGCGGCCGAAGCGGGAGGTGGTGCGGTCGGACAGCCGGCCGAAGAGGGCGTTGCCGGCGAACGCGGCGACGGCACCGACGCCCAGCACGACGCCCAGGGCGCTGGTGCGTTCGGTCGGTGAGGCCAGCAGCGTGTTCACCTTGAGGGCCATCGAGACGATGACCGGCCCGAGCAGGGCGACGAAGAGGCCGAACTGGGCGAAGCCGAGCGCGCCGACGAACAGCGGCGAGCGGGGCTCGGTGGGCGGCTCGCCGCAGCGCAGGCGGCCCTGCACGACCCGCGGTCTCGCGGGGGCCTCGGCGGGGAGGGTGGTGTGGGTGGGGATGGTCATCGTCGACTCCGGGTTCCCGTGCCCGGCTCCGTTGCCGGGTCTCCTGCTCCACCAGTAGCGGGGTGGCGGATTGAATAGTAAATAGTTACGTATAACTATTTCAGTCCGTGAGACGACCCGCCCGCGCGGCGGCGTCGGTGGCGGCGGGCAGAATGACGCGGTGCCCACGATCGTCTTCCTCCACGCCCACCCCGACGACGAGGCCTCGCAGACCTCCGGCTCGATGGCCCGCGCCGTCGCCGAGGGCAGCCGGGTCGTGACCGTCTTCGCCACCAACGGCGACCACGGCGAGCTGCCGGCGGCCGGCCTGCCCGAGGGCGAGACGCTCGTCGACTGGCGCCGCCGGGAGGCGCTGGCGGCGGCCGACGTGCTGGGCGTCCAACGGGTCGCGTGGCTCGGCTACGCCGACTCCGGCATGCGCGGGTGGGAGCAGAACGGCGCCGACGGCTCGTTCCACGGTGCCGACGTCGAAGAAGCCGCCCGCCGGCTGGCCGACATCCTCGACGAGGAGGACGCCGACGTGCTGGTCGGCTACGACTCCCACGGCGGCTACGGACACCCCGACCACGTCAAGGTGCACCCCGTCGTCCACCGTGCCGCCGAGCTCGCCCGGCGCCGGCCCCGGCTGCTGGAGTCGACGATGAACCGGGACGCCGTGCGCCGGATGTACCAGGCGGCCCTCGACGCCGGGATGGGCGACCAGGCGTGGGACCCCGACCAGCCGATGGACGACGGCAACCCGCTCGGCACCCCCGAGGCCGAGATCACCTGGGAGGTCGACGTCCGCGACCAGATCCCGCAGCGCCGCGCGGCCCTGGAGGCCCACCGCAGCCAGGCGAGCGACATCGAGATGATGCTCGGCATGCCGGAGGACGTCTTCGCCGCGATGTTCGGCACGGAGCACTACATCGAGCCCGGCGCTGAGCCGGGCATGCGTCCGGGCTGGCCGTTCGGCGACTGAGGTGACGCAGCCCGACCCCGCGTCGGTCGCCGACACCGGCGTCGGGGTCCACCCCGCCGACCTGCTGCGCCGGGCGCAGGTCGGGCGGCTCCTCGCCTCGGCGCTCGTGGGTCGGCTGCCGAACGGCATGGTGCCGCTCGCCCTCGTCCTGTTCACCCGCGACAGCGGCAGCGGCTACGGGCGGGCCGGGCTGCTCACCGCGGCATACTCCCTCGGCTGCTGCCTCGGGGGCCCGGCCCTGTCCCGTGCCATGGACCTGCGCGGGCAGCGCGTGCCGCTCGTGCTGGGCGGCGTGGTGTCCTCGCTCGCCCTGGCCCTCCTGCCGGTGACCCCCACATCCCTGGGGCTGCTCGTCGCCGTGGTCGCGGGCCTGGCGACACCCCCGCTCGAGCCCGCGCTGCGGACGCTGTGGCCGTCGGTCCTGCACCCGAGGCAGGTGCCGGCGGCGTTCGCGCTGGACGCCGCCGCGCAGGAGCTGGTCTTCGTCCTCGGGCCGCTGCTCGTGCTCCTGGCGCAGCTCGTGGGAGCGGGCGGTGGCCTGGTGGCGGCGGCGCTGGTCGGGCTGGCCGGCACCGCGTGGTTCACCTCGGCGCGGGCGTCGCGCACGTGGGTGCCGCCGGTGCACGAGGACCGGCACTGGCTCGGGCCGCTGCGCTCGCGTCGCCTCGTGGTCCTGTATGCCGCGGTGCTGCTCGTCGGCCTCACCATAGGGGTGCCCGCGGTCGCCCTCGTGGCGTGGGCCGAGCAGGCCGGCGGCCGTGGCCTCGCCCCGTGGCTCGTCGCCGCCAACGCCCTCGGGGCGCTCGCCGGCGGCGTCGGCTACAGCCCGCGGGCGCCGCACCGCGACGCCCGGCGTGACCTGCTGCTCGGGGTCGGCGTGCTCGTCGTGACGTATGCCGCGCTGGGCCTGGCTCCGCGCAGCGTGCCGTTCATGGCGCTGCTCACCGTGGCCAGCGGGGTGGGGCTGCCGGTCGTGCTCACCTGCGTCTTCCAGCTCGTGGACCGGCTGGCCCCGCCCGGGACGACGACCGAGGCGTTCGCGTGGCTGGTGTCGGCGTTCCTCGTGGGGTCGTCGGTGGGTGCCGCCGTGGCCGGCCGGCTCTCGGACGCCGGCGCCGTCGGCGGTGCGTTCCTCGTCGCGGCGGCGTCCTCCGCCCTGGCCGGGCTCGTCGCTGCCGTCGTGGTGAGAGATGCTTCAGTCAGAGGTGCTTCAGCGCCTCGCGCCTGCTGAGCCCGCTCAGCCTGCCGTCCCACTCGGCCACCCGGTCCCGCACCCAGTCCGCGTCGGTCCGCGCGTACTGCCGCAGCGCCCAGCCGATCGCCTTGCGCAGCCAGAAGCTGCGGTCGTCGAGGTTGGTCTCGATGGCCTCCGTGAGGAGGTCCAGGTCGGTGCGCTCGCGCGCCCCCAGCTGGCAGATGACGCTGGTGCGGCGCAGCCACAGGTCGTCGTCGGTGGTCCACGAACGGACGACCGGTGTCGCGGAGTCCCTGTGCGACAACAGGATCGGGCCCACCCGGTTGGCCGCCACCTCGTCGACCAGGTCCCACCAGGCACCCGTGACGACGAGGTGGCGGTAGAGCGGCAGCGTGTCGGTGTCCTGCCACGCGCGGTAGGAGCGGTGCCCGGTGAGCGCCGTCGCGGCATACCGCTCCTCGCGGTGGCTCGCCCCGTCCCAGAGCTCGAGTACTGCGCCCTCCCACGCGGCGCGGTCGCCGATGCGCAGCGTCGGGTCGGCGAGCAGCGGGCGCAGCAGCGACTTGAGCGCCGGCGCGGTGATGCCGCGGAACGGCATGACGGACTTCATGTACGCCTGCTGGGCGCGCGCCCGCTCCGGGTCGCCGCTGGCGGCCAGCGTCGCGCGGATCGCCTGGACGAGCGGGGATGTCACGGCAGCCAGCATGGCCCAGCAGCCGCCGCGGTGTCGCCAGGGCGGCCCACGAGGTGGCACCGCGCCGGGCCCCTGGGCGGGGTCCGGCGCCGTGGCGTCGGCTGGGTGGCTGGGCCGCGTGGCGGCGGGGCGTCAGTGCCCGGCGTGGCCCCCGTCGCCGGTCGTGGCCGGGGTGCGGACCGCCAACGCGGTGCCGACTGCGAGAGCCGTGACGGCTCAGGCCACGCCGTACCTGGCGCGCGAGCGCTCCCGCGCCTTCTCCGCCTCCACCGCACGGTCCTTGGGCGGCGCGGTGGTCGTGAGGTGGTCCAGCAGGTGCTGGGTGGCGTGGGCGACCTCGAGGACGGCGGCGTCGAAGGCGGCCTGGTTGGCCTGGCTCGGGCGGGTGCTGCCGCTGACCTTGCGGACGTACTGCAGCGCGGCCGCGCGCACCTCCTCGGAGGTGGCCGGGGGCTCGAAGTTGTGCAGCTGGCGGATGTTCCGGCACATGCGGGCAGGGTACGTCCGCCCGGCGACGGTTGTCCCCCGTCACCCTCGTTCCGCCCCGGTCCGTCCACGCTCCCGGACACGCCCGGAACTTTCTTCGGTCCACACCCGGTGGACGGCATACCCGCAGGTCAGGAGGTCTTCCGGGACGCACCGTCGCGGAAATCCACAGGGTTATCCCCCGACTGTGCACAAGCCGGTCGGGCGTTGCCCACACCTTCTCCCCAGCTCGTCCACAAGGGGGATTCGACGGCCCTCCCAAGCCGGCCCTAGCGTGTCCCGGTCACCCGCTGGAGGCGCTGTCGGTGCCGACTGGTCCACTGGTAACCACACGGGTGTCGTTCGTTCCGCACAGACAGGGGAGTAGCCGGTGTCACTGGCCGAGTTGAGCACGAGCGCCTTCGGCTCTGCCGGCGACGGTGCCCCCGGTGGCGACGACCGCGTCCCCCCGCAGGACGTCCACGCCGAGCAGTCGGTCCTCGGCGGCATGCTCCTGTCCAAGGACGCGATCGCCGACTGCGTCGAGGGCCTCAAGGGCACGGACTTCTACCGGCCGGCGCACGAGCTCATCTACGACGCCATCCTCGACCTGTACTCCCGGGGCGAGCCGGCCGACGCCATCACCGTCTCCGACGAGCTGTCCAAGCGCGGTGACCTCCAGCGCATCGGCGGCCAGGCGTACCTCCACCAGCTCATCCAGGCCGTCCCCACCGCAGCCAACGCGGGCTACTACGCCGAGATCGTCGCCGAGCGTGCCGTGCTGCGCCGCCTCGTCGAGGCCGGCACGCGGATCGTGCAGCTCGGGTACCAGCAGGGCAACGGCGACGTCGAGGACATCGTCAACGCCGCCCAGGCCGAGGTGTATGCCGTGGCCGACAAGCGCGGCGGCGAGGACTACGTCGCCCTCGGCGACGTCCTCGAGGAGACGCTCAACGAGATCGAGGTCGCGGCCGGGCGTGACGCCAACGAGATGCTGGGCGTGCCGACGGGGTTCATCGAGCTCGACGAGCTGACCCACGGCCTGCACCCCGGCCAGATGATCGTCCTCGCGGCCCGTCCCGCCGTGGGTAAGTCGACGATGGGGCTCGACATCGCTCGGGCCGCGGCGATCAAGCACAAGCAGGCCACGGCCATCTTCTCCCTGGAGATGAGCCGCTCCGAGATCACGATGCGCTGCCTGTCGGCCGAGGCCCAGATCCAGCTGCAGGACCTGCGCAAGGGCACCATCGGCGACCAGGGCTGGAAGAAGCTGGCCCGGATCATGGGGCAGATCTCCGACAGCCCGCTGTTCATCGACGACTCGCCCAACATGTCGCTCATGGAGATCCGGGCCAAGTGCCGCCGGCTCAAGCAGCAGCACAACCTCAAGCTCGTCGTCATCGACTACCTGCAGCTCATGAGCTCGGGCAAGAAGGTCGAGTCGCGCCAGCAGGAGGTCTCGGAGTTCTCGCGTGCGCTCAAGCTGCTCGCCAAGGAGCTCGAGGTCCCCGTCATCGCGATCAGCCAGCTGAACCGTGGCTCCGAGCAGCGTGCCGACAAGCGCCCCGCGATGTCCGACCTGCGCGAGTCCGGCTCGATCGAGCAGGACGCCGACATGGTGATCCTGCTGCACCGCGAGCCCAAGGTCGAGGGCCGCGAGGGCGAGGTCGACGTCATCGTCGCCAAGCACCGCAACGGCCCCACCAAGGACATGGTCCTGGCCTTCCAGGGTCACTACGCCCGGTTCGCCAACATGGCCCGCGACGGCTTCTGACCGTCCCGTGTGTGTAGCGACGTGGAAGTGTCACCGCCCGCGACATGAGGTGTCACCGGTGACACCTCATGTCGCTTATCCACAGGACCCCGATCCGGAGACTATTGGCAGAGACTTAGCCGGAGGCCCAACGCTCAAGCGCGGCCTGTGCTGCCGCGGGGTCTTGAACACGGCAGACGAATCCGCCGTAGGGGTCAAGGCGATTGGGACCTCCGACTGGCTGTCCGGCACGAGCGAACACCATCTTCCAGATCCAGTTGCCGAGGACGCCCTGACGGGCGACGGGGCATGTGGTTGGCGAGGCGAACCGGATGCGTAGGTTCCAGTTCTCACTGAAGGGTGAGCAGCCGAACTCGTCCTTGCGCGGCCAGTTGGATGAGAGGCGGCTTCGTCGCTCAATGAGGTCCACGCGAGCGACTTGGTCTCGCTGGAGGGGCCAGTCTTCGCTCATCACTCGCATGTCGCGTACGAGTAACTCGTCGCCGTGGAGGAGTAGTGCGGGGTGTGCGCGGGTCGAGCGGATGCCTGCGACTGCCACCGCCGCGCCGAGTGAGCCGAAGATGGCTACGGCGAAGGCTGCGATCAGGGCGGCGGGGTCACCGTTCGTGGTGAGTTCCGGGCTAGATGCGAACACGGCCCAACCGAATATTCCGCATGCGGCGAGGGCGAGTGCGGCGACCGTGATCGTTGCCGCGGACTGCATTAGTCCGCGGGCAAGCGGGACGGACAGGCCTGCTTGTGCTGGGCGGTCAGTCGACGTCATGACCTCATGGTGGCAGTGCGCGTGGACAGGGGCCGCGCGGTGGTGCTGGCGGGACGGCCGAGCGGCCAAGGTGTCCGGTCGTCCTGTCAGGATGACCCGTGATCACAGCGAGGAGGGTGGCAGTGGAACGCAGGGACCCGGAGGACCCATTCGGCTTCGAAGACATGCCCGGCTGGGTGAAGGTGCTCGGCGTGTTGGGCTATGCCGTCGTCATCGCTGCGACCCAGTTCCTTGTCGTCCGAAGCGGGGCACCGGCCTTCAGGACCGGCACGCTGACAGGCCTACCCAGGCCCCCGCTCGCGGTGGTCGTGGTGGCGGGCGTCTACTGGCCCGTGTTCCTGGTCATTGTGTGGCTCGTCAGGCGCGACCCAAGGTCGTGACGGGAGGGCCTCCCGCTTCCCGGCGGACAGCATCGCCTTGCCGGACGGGACCGAGGGCGTCCTGGGTTGCAGTGGTCGTCAGTCAGGGAGGCCCGAAACCGCGGCGACCTGTCCGGTTGGCCTGCCATCATGCCTGGTGAGGGTTCACGAGTCGGCGGCTCAGTGCGGCGATTGGACAGTCGGAACGGGCTGTTCTTGGCCCTCGGGTCTACGTCAGCAGTCGGGGGCGGTGACGTCATGAAAGGTGCAGATGGATCGCAGTAGGGAGTTGCGCCGCCAGGGGCGGGTCGCCGCTTCGAGTGTCGTCCCGCTGATCGGCTTGGGGTTCCTGCATCTGCTGCTGGGCGGTGGGTGGTTCTGGCTGGGCGTCATCTTCGCGATGCTGTGTCTTCTCGGGGGTATCGAGTTCGTTCACCGCAAGCGAACTGTCGCTGCGGTTGAGCGTGCGGCCGACGCAGGCAAACACCTATGGCGAACGTTCATCCCCATCACTTCGCTGAGGGGCCTGACCGTCGTGCCAAGACTGGCGAGGATCGCGCGGGTCCTCGTCCCGTTCACCGTCGAGGTCGTTGACCAAGCATTGGTACTGACGCCGCCTGCCCACTACCGCCGACTGGGGTTGGGGACAGGTTCGATCCTGCTCAAGGACGTTGTACGGATTGACCGCCACCCGTTGGGTCACCTTCGCCCGGACGGGTCCATCAGTTCATCGGCGGTCACCGCGGTCACCCTGATCCTGGGCGCCGGGTACCCGTTCGACCTCATCTTCGACTACCGCGTCGACGACTTCGTGAGCCTGATGGGCCAGTGGGAGCCTCATCGAGGCGGTCACGGCAAGGGCTAGGCGCATGGCTGAAACCTCACCGGCCATCCAGGGGAACACGGTCGGTGCATTCGCGGGGGCGGGGCAGGCCCCTCCGTGATCGCGCCTGCTCTCACGACCCGAGTTCGCACCCCGACTGTCGCAGAATCCGGGCCCAAATCCTGCGCATCACGGCCCAGAAGAGCCGTTTAGTTCCTGGCGCCCCCAATAACCCGAAACCTGGTCTTGGCCCACCCGAACAGGTCTAGCGTGCCGGAGCCTGACCCGCTTTCCCGGACACCTGAGCTGAGGCGATGATCGCTTTGGAGAGGAGTCCGTCAGATGCCTGCACCGAAGCCGCCGGAGTTCCGGCGTCGTGCTCTTGATCTGGTCGCTGCCGGTGAGCCGGTTGCCCGGG